>CAIPFZ010000045.1 GCA_903864515.1 uncultured bacterium | reverse complement strand
ATTGTATTTTTTAATTTTTAGATTATATCAACAATTCTGATTCTAAGCACCGGCGAGTATGTAAATGTAGACTTTTCCAAATTTCCCAAAACCGTCCTTCTAACAGTGTTACCCTTTTGAAGTTCACTTTCAATATCTTCATACATTTCTGCATCAGCAAAAAACGCTATGGCCTTAAGACCTGCAAAGCTAATTTCTAGGTGTTCCTTTTGCTTTCCAAACATCTTAATGTTGTCTATTTTAACATCCTTAAAAGCAAAAAGGGGTTTTGGATTACCTTCACCGTATGGCATCATTCTCTCTATCTGATTCCAAGTATTCCATGTGACTTGTTCAGTTTGCAAAATAGCATCTGTAACATAAGAAATAGTTTTCTCGAGGGGGGCTCCAGATTCTCCAGTGCCAAATAAGGTACTATAACTTTCCTTAATTCTATCTCTAAATTCATGAATGGAATCAGCGTTTACAGAATACCCTCCTGCAAATGAGTGCCCACCAGCATTTAGGAATACATGAGGATGCTTTTCTTGAATATCTCTCATTATATCGACAACGTTACACACCCCATCTGACCTACACGAACCCTTTATAACCCCCTCACTTCTTCCCCACAAGAATACCGGTACACCATAATCTTTAACTAAGGTTGTTGAAACAAGACCAAGAAGGGTTGGACTCCAATCCGGATTACCAACCACTAATATCTCGTCATCATCCAACTTTAGCTCTCTTATAACCTTATGTATCTCTTTACTCATCTTGGCAACCACCACCTTTCTTTCATCATTGATTGAATTTAGGTGTTTCACCATACTCTCCGCTTCCAGAGAGTCAGTTGTTGAAAGTAGAAGAAAAGCATCTCTTGGATCTGCCATTCTGGATGCAGCGTTTATTCTTGGAGTTATTAAGAATGTTATGTCCTCCTCAACCAAATCCTTTTGAGAGACTTTTAGAGCCCTAAAAAGCTTAACCAGACCCAGTCTTTGAGTTTTACGAAGGACCATCAGTCCAAATTTTGCAAACACCCTATTTTCATTAACCAATGGCACCATATCAGAAAGTGTTGCTATACCAACCATATCAAGCAACCACTTCTCCCAACCTTCTTTAATATCAAATTTATTACCGTTTAATCTATCATTGAAAATTAAGGCCTGTACAAGCTTATACGCAACCCCTGCGCCACAGAGCATCTTATCAGGATAGTTACAATCAAGACGCTTTGGGTCAACCACAGCCACAGCTGGAGGCAATTCCTTATCTGGTAAGTGGTGATCTGTAATAATTACATCAATTCCAAGTTCAGTTGCTCGTTTAACTGTCAGAACATCCGTAATTCCACAATCAACCGTTATGACAAGCATCCCCTTGTGATTAACATCAACCTTGTTTTCCTCAGCTAACCCCTCAATAACATGCAAATGGAAGCCAAAACCCTCCTTGTGTCTATGGGGAATATAATTTACAAAGTTATGATAGGCAACTTTCTTAAAGAAATCATGGAGAACAACTGAAGCTGGTATACCATCTGCATCAAAATCGCCATAAATAACGATTTTTTCATTATTTTCTATTGCCTTATTTATTCTTTTAACCGCATCTTCCATTCCGGCCATCAAAAATGGATCATGAACATGCTTATCATAATCTGGATTCAAGAAAGCCTCTTTTTCACTGGATGAGACACCTCTTGAATTTAATAGATGGTCAAGAATAGTATCACCAGACCACTCTCTGACACTATAATTCTTCACTTTTTTGGTTTTTTTAACTTTAGAGCTTTTCAATATCATGATTCTAGCATAAAATGACTAATATGACTGATAAAACAAACGAAGAAGTAAATCAAAACACAAATAATAATCATAATGAAGACTGTGTGTTTTGTAAGATTATAGACGGAACTATTCCATCTTTTAAAGTTTATGAGGACGATGAAACTTTGGCTATCTTAGATATCGCCCCAACCAACTATGGCCACACCCTGGTTATTCCAAAGGATCATACAGAGAATATCTATACTCTATCTGCAGAATTACTATGTAGAATGATAATGACGGTTCAAAAGGTATCTGTAGCTATTAGAAACGGAGCGGATGTGGATGGTGTAAATATTATCATGAACAATGAGCCTGCAGCAGGACAAATAGTGAATCATGCTCATATTCACATAATCCCTAGATTAAATGATGATGGTCTGGTTCATTGGCCTCACAAAGAATACAAAGAGGGAGACATGAAGGTATATCAAGATAAAATTAGGGCTGAACTATAAAAACCTTATTAAATTGTGATTTCATGTTACCCTTATTTTTGAACCCCGAACTTGATATCGCAGATTGCGATATCAAGTTTTCATTATTTTCTTCCATACTGTTTGAAGCCGCAAATTGCGACTTCAAGATTCAGTTTATAACTTTATTTATTAACCTACTCCAAAGCCTCTATTCCCGGCAGTGTCTCATTAACTAGGAAATCAATCATTGCTCCACCTCCAGTTGAAACAAATAAATTACTCTTCTGGCCTGATTCATCTAATCCCAAGGACTTAACTGCAGCAACAGTATCACCCCCGCCTATTGCACCCCTCACTCCAGAATCTACTAATATCTTTGCACATAAAATTGTTTGATCCGTAAAGCCGTTTTCATAATTACCAAGTGGACCATTCCATAAGACAAACTTGGCGTCAGAAATTACGGAGCGTAATGATTCTCCAAAAGAAGGCCCCGCATCTGCAATTACATCATTATCAGTAACTTCAGATATTTTTTTAACAGCAACTTTTGCAACATCCTCGGCATCATGGACAATTATATCGTCAACGATAATTAACTTCGGATTAGATACAATGTCACTTATATCCGTAGATCCATCTGATACCAAGGATTTTCCAACATTAAATCCACGTGCCTTGAATACATCGTTAACTAATGCACCACCTAAAATTACAGCATCTGCTTTATCTAAATATTTCTTTATCAATGGTAATTTTGTATCAAATTTTGCCCCTCCTAAAATAAAGACAAATGGGTGGGGTGGATTAATTGCTTCAGTTAGTGACTTTATTTCTTTCATCAATTGTACTCCTGCAAAGTGTGGTAAGAATTTTGGAATACCAACAACTGAAGCATGCTTTCTATGAGAAACAGAAAAGGCGTCATTAACATAAAAATCTGCAAGTCCAGCAAGTTCCTTTGCAAACACTTCATCATTATTTTTTTCACCCTCATTTACCCGAAGATTTTGCAAAAGCAATATTTCTCCGTCATGTAAATCCGATACAGCACTTTTGACTGCCTCACCTAGAACCTCCCCAATGTATTTAATTGACAGATTAAGCTTCTCATTAAAATGCTTAGCTACAACCTCCATTCCAGATCCATCCTTTGTTTCTATGTGTGAAATCAAAATTATCTTTGCCCCAGCTTCTCGCAAAAGATTTACTGTTGGTAAAACAGATCTCATTCTTAAGTCTTCAACAACCTCACTGTTTTCAATTGGGACATTAAAATCCGCTCTAACCAGAAATACTTTTGAAGTGAGACTTCCCATTTCCTGACTTTTAACAAACTCTTCTATTCCAACTATTTTTAGATTATTTTCTACCATTTTATATAAATTATTTTATTTTTTATCAAAGATAATCATAACTGCCGTGCGCCTTATTATTTCTTAGTTTTTCCTTTAACTTTTATTCTAGGCTTTTTCTTAACAACATTCAATGATTGCACAATACTTTTCAAATCCTCTGGCTGCCAAGACGCACGTCCAATCAATAATCCATCAACCTCACCATTGTGAACCAAATCTTGTGCATTATCAGGAGTAACAGAACCACCGTAGACAATTTTAACGATACTTGCGATACTCTCTCCCCAATTATCTTTCAAATATTTTCTAATCAAAATAACTATCTGATGAATCTCATGTGGAGTTATTGCAGTGTTGTGAGAATTATTAACTGCCCAAAGTGGTTCATATGCAATAACTAAATTAGCAAACTGCTGACGGGATGTGTAAATTAAAACTTCCTTTAATTGAGCTTTGATAACAGAAAGATATTCTGCATCACTATCTCTTTCAGTCTCTCCAACGCAAATCACTCCAGTCATACCAGCAGCCAATACCTTTTGTAGCTTTTGAGCAATGAGCGCAGGATCTTCTCCCATAGATCTTCTTTCTGAGTGACCAACAATAACATAAGACACCCCAGAACTCTTTAGCATTGAAGAAGACACTTCGCCTGTGTGCGCACCAGATTCAAATCTTGAAACATCCTGTGAACCAATCTTAACCTTACCCTTTACTCCTCCAGCCATTTGAGAGAGTGGAGATATAAACACTGAAGGAGGACATACTACTGTTTCAGTTAATCTCATTTTATCTGAGAATCTCTTAATAATAGTCATCTTTGACTTAGCCTCTACTAATGTATCTGGAGTCATTTTCCAGTTTGCAATTACTAAGATCTTTTTTGGTTTCATATATTTGAGATTATATCAAAAAAATTTATGGTAGGTTTAAAATTTTTAACTTTTTCGTGTTGTAATTTACAAAGACAACATAAAGAATAAAAACTGACAATATCGATCGGCAATATACACACAAAAAGAAGCCGTTGGCTATATTTCCTTTAGACTACTAACACTCCAAGAAGTTGTGGTACTAGTCTTAAAACTAGTATCAACAATATATGGATCGTACTCAATTTTCGCACTGTTTGACATATAAAGGTAATTTGCCAATACACTTTTAGTTTCTGCACTATTTGATAGGTACACAGCTCCGTGAGGGGCAACTAAAATAGCTTTGGCCTCCGCAGAATTAACCAGACTTATTGCTGGCGTTCCACCAGTGCAAGATGTATTGCTACAACCGCTAGTATTTTGCGTAGCCAAGATAATCGTACTGCCATTTAAACCACTACCACCTAAATATGTTCCGTTTCCCAAGCTGATTGTACCATCCACCACAATAGTTTCTGATTTTTCAGCATATGCTGAGCTAAGTACCATTCTTGATTGATTATCAAGAACTAAATTACCTGTTATATAGACAGGTCCATTTAGCGTTAAAACACTTTGATTTCTAAGAATTAAGTCACCAACTATTTTAACAGCATTGAACGTTGTAGTTGCTTGATTTGAAAGATTTAACCCTCCAGTAATTACCTTGTCAGAACTAGCTTGTGCCTTCCAATTGTTAATATCCTCATCAGACATAGGTAAGTTAACGGGCGAAGTTGAAGTTGATAATTGGCCACCAATAGTTGATGAACCTAAACGTAAAACATTACCCATTGAAAATACGTTTCCATCCACATGCGAAGTGTTTTCCATCCTAAGACCACCACCTCCAAGCCAAACTCCAAAATCAAATATAACAGTCCTGTTTGCCGTAAACAATGCTTCAATTTTTCTTGTGAATCCACGATAATCACTATTTGAAATAACCTGCTTTGTATTTGAATTCCATTCCGCAATTACAGAATATGAATTATCGCCAACAAGAGACATGTTCAACACAGATGGTATATTTTTATTATTATTTAGTCTATAAAGAACTTCGTCGTTCAGGGATTCTGAATTAATCAAAGTTTGCTTAGAAGATAGATAGTCTCCAGCCCCTCTAATTTGATCAGCGACGGGGAGCGATAGGCCAAAGAGAATCAAAACTGAAATTGAGAGTGATAATATAACAGCAATTAAAACCACCTGTCCTGATTCTGGATTAGAATATGATTTTAAACAACCTTCTTCTTTTTTATTTTTTTGTTTAGACATTTTTTTAAAGAATACATTAATATAATACACCAATATCTATCTTAATATATAGGAATTATAGAAATCTTCCGACATATATCTCTCGGAACTAGTTCCGCTATCTATAGTCATTTCTATCTTAAATCCATTGAATGTTGAGTTAGTCATATTTCTAAATGTTAAATTAGTTACCCTAACATCAGAAAGAGACAGTGGCCCAACTAAGACATTATTTCTACTCAACAAAACCTGTCCATTTGATAAATATATTTTTGTTGTAGTTGACAATGTTCCATCGTATGAAATTAACGCAATTGAACCCGTTGAATTACCAAATACCGTATTTGGAATATCAATCTTGGAAGAAACACTTGTACTGTCATTCAAACTATCCATTACATTTATTGCACTTCTTTCAATATTTCTTGAGCTCTTCAAAGACAGATATGTTCTTGAAGCAGAAGATATTAGACTAAATAGACTAAATAGAATAGCTGACATTATAGCTATATATATCAATGTTTCCACCAAAGAAAACCCTGATTGTTTTCTTAATTTATATAGGATTTTTGATTTATATAATGACATATTATTTATTAAATACGTTATGAACATATGAAGTTACTGACTTTGTTGTAGTTCCATTATCATCATTCCAAGTTACACTAACGACAAACTTTCTCGTGCCAACATCAAACACTCCGCCACTAGATACAATATCAAAGGTACTAGCATCTCTACTGACTGGATAAAATGTTACCGTTCTATCAAATTTTCCATCAATCAAATTAGCGTAAGACGTTGTTTTCCAAAGACCATCGGTCTGATCCCAAAATAATCTGTATGGTACATTGTTTTCAAGCAAAGCAATGTTTTGCCAAGATACATTTCTCAGATTTATAATAGCTGCAGAACCTTCCTCTGTTAACATACCTGCCTGAACTCTAGCAACAGAACTAAATCCCAATTTACTAATACCGGTTTCAAGATTGATTATAAAAATTAATGACAAGCAAATTATACTTGAACCCACCAAGACCTCTACTAAACTAAATCCCTTATGTAATAGATTTGTATTTTTTTTATTCATTACTTCACTTCAATTATACCAGTTCCAAAAATTGTTACAATTTTTGAATGAGAAGAAGCGCTTAATGTGACTGTTCCCGTTGCATTCGGTGTTCCAGTTATCTTATTGAAATTCAATTCAGTAGAATTAGAAGACAAGGAGACTGCAGAAATCTTCACATTACTCTCAAGATCATACTTAGAAATAACATTACCATTTTGATAATTGGAACCAGAGAAGACCGTCACGGTTGATGATGCAAACTTAACACCATAAGATGAATCATTCTTTCTATTTGATGACATACTTTTTGCTTTTTCAATTATTGAAACAACAGAATCAGCATCTTTTTGTATAGAATTCTTCTCTCGTAGATTGAAAAAAGCACTAACAGAAACAACAGATAGGACAATCATTATAGACATGACAGTCAGGATCTCAACTAAAGTAAAGCCTTTTTTACAGTTGAATTTACTCTTGGTACACAAACATTCATAAACATCAAAGTATTTTAATATTTTCATTCTTTCTTTCATTATATATTATTCATAACCGAATACATCGGACTAATCATTGAGATAGCAAAGAAACCAACAGCACCTCCAATAAATACCATCAAAACTGGTTCAATTATAGTTGATAAATCCTTTGTCTTTTGATCAACTTCATTTTCATAAAAAGTTGCTACTCCAAGTAACATATCCGACAACTTACCAGTCTCCTCTCCAACACTAACCATTTCAGCAACAAATGGTGGGTATATTTTAGATTCCGCCTCAAATACAGATGACATGGGTTCACCCTTCTCTACTACAACCTCTAACCTCTTTAACACCCTCTTATAATTATTATTTTGCAAAACTTCACCCGTTATTTTAACAGCAGTTACAATATCAACGCCAGCAGATAACAATGAAGACAATGTTCTTGCGGTTCTTGCAGAATTACTCTCTATAGCAATTTGAGAAACAACAGGAACCTTAAGTACAAGTGAGTTGGCAATATTTTTACCTACTGAGGTTTTTAAAAAGTAATAAATACCAAATATGACAACAATTAATCCACCGAGTGAAAGTATGGCATTTTGAGCAAGAAAATCTGATACGAAGATAATAACCTTAGTACTTGTTGGTAGTTCCGTTTTCAAATCCTTAAATGTCTTGGTCAATCTAGGTACAACGTATATCATCATCAAAAATGCCACTATAATCATAACCATGAAAATAATGGTTGGATACATCATCGCTCCCTTAATCTTCTTCTGAAGAAGGTATGTCTTCTCCATTTGAATAGAAACATCCTTGAGTGATTGTGCTAAATTACCAGATTCTTCTCCTGATTTAACCATTGAGATAAAGACTGTTGGGAATATTTTAGGATACTCCGCCAAGGATTCGTAAAATGATTTACCTCCAGAGATAGATACATTCAATTTCTTAAAAATCTCCTTAAGCTTTGGTTTAGTAGCCTGTCTTTCAGCAACACTAAGCGCACGAGATAATGGCAAGCCTGCTTGTAACATATTTGCCGTGTTTCTAGCAAAGATGATTTTATCGATATTTTTTATCTTGGAGAAAATGGTGAAGTTTGATTTTGAAGAACCCTTTCCTTTCTTTTCTTTCACGGACACCAATGTGTCCCCCGTTTTCTTGAATTCATTAAAAAAGGCCGACTTTGTTGAAGCCTCAATGTCTCCACTGTATTTACTTCCATCCTTTTTAATTGCGGTAAAATAATATTTCATTTTTTTAACAATATCCTTAAAATTTCTACTCCGATGATGCAACTCTCAAAATCTCCTCTATTGAAGTATGCCCCTGAACAGCTTTGAATATTCCATCTTCAAACATTGTAAGCATCCCTTCCTTTCTCGCCTGATCTTGAATTTGATCTGATGAAGAACCTTTCATTATCATCTCCTTAATTGTAGCACTAACCTTTAAAACTTCATGTATTCCAACTCTACTCTTGTACCCATCCTCACTTTCCTTATCTGGGACAGGCTTGTAAAAATAAATATTAGACCAATCAGCGTCATCAGCTACAACATGCTCCTCCTTAAGAGATTTCAAAACCATATCTAAGTCTGTATATTTTTTCAAAGACTCTAATTGTTCTTTAGTTAAAATATATCTCTCTTTTGAAGAACTCAACTCTCTAACTAGACGTTGTGCAATAATAATTCTAATAGTGGAAACCAAAAGAAATGGCTCACATTTCATATCGATAAGACGAGGAACAGCACCAGCTGCTGAGTTGGTGTGGAGAGTTGAAAGCACTAAGTGACCGGTAAGTGAAGCATTAATAGCAAGTGATGCTGTTTCATTATCTCTAATCTCACCAACCATTATAATGTCAGGGTCTTGTCTCAAAAGAGATCTAAGGCCTGAGGCAAATGTTAATCCAATATCTGATTTAACCTGTGTTTGATTAACTCTATTCATTTGATATTCAACAGGATCTTCTACGGTTGAAATATTAACATCAGGTTGATTCAAAATATCCAGCAAAGTATATAGAGTTGTAGTTTTTCCAGATCCAGTTGGTCCAGTTGTAAGAATCAAACCTTCAGAATAACCGGTTGCCTGATGAATTAATTCCAAACCTTTACCGTGAAAACCAAGGTGCTCAAGAGTAAAGCCTGTCATGTTCTCCCTAAGAAGTCTCATAACGGTTTTTTCGCCGTAATATGTTGGTAAAACAGAAACACGAAACGAAACATTTTCACCATTAGACTCTATCTTAAACCTACCGTCTTGAGGAAGTCTTTTTTCATCCAGCTTTAAATTAGATAAAACCTTAATTCTGGCTGTGATACTTGGCCCAATATTCTTTGGTAAGACCATGGCATCATGAAGCATTCCATCAATTCTGTATCTAATAACCACTTCATTTTCCATTTGTTCAATATGAATATCAGAAGCACCTTGTAAAATAGCGTGCTTTAGAAGGGTATCTATAATTCTGACAACCGGTAAATCTTCAGCTAATTTTCTAAGATCATCTCCGCTTGTATCATCAACACGCCCTCCTGTTGAATCATCTGAATTCACCCCTCCCAGACCAGCACCTCTACCAGCCCCCATTCCATTTATTTTACCACTCAAGCCTTTAAGTGTTGAAACCTCTTGTTGAATAATATCACCAAAATCAGCCTTTAAGCTTTTTTGATATTGTATCAAAGCTGATTTCATTGATTCTGTTGTGGTAAGTCTTGGCAGAATCTTAAGACCAGTCTTTTTCTGAATAAAGTTAATAGCGGAAAGATCCGCAGTATCAAGCATTGCAACCTCAAGAGAATCTTCTCTTTTTCTAAAGGCAATAATATTATGCTTTCTAGCAATGGGTTCTGGAATCAATGACAAAACCTCAAATTCAAGTTTTTGACTACTTATATCAATAAAAGGGATTCCTAGTATATAAGACTGCATTCTTCTGTAGTCATCTGCAGAAATTTTTCCACTATTAACAAGGAACTCACCTAGTGGTTTATTTTCTTTTATTGATTTTTGCTCAAGCTCATCAATTTCAGTACCCACAACAAGCCCTGAATCAACAATTAGTTTTTTAAGCTGATTAGGATCGATAATCATTTGCATAAATTATATCACGCTAATAAATTTTATTCTATAAATAAAAATCTAAAATGTGTGTACAAATATATACATTGCATATATTTACACCGCACCATGTGTTATGTATAAAATTTTACACTTCTGTCTCATAAGATTTCTTCTGCATCTCAAATAGTTTTCTGTAAATTCCGTTTTTAATTCTCATTAATTTATGATGACTATCAAACTCCTTTACTTCCCCATCTTCAATAACCATAATTCTGTTAGCATTTTTAACTGTGTTAAATCTATGTGAAATTAGTATAACCGTTTTATCCTCAGGAAGATTTTCTAGCTCTTGAAATATCTTCATCTCTGCCACGGAGTCAATTGAAGCTGTTGGTTCATCTAATATCCAAATCTGTGGATTCTTGTAAAACATTCTGGCAAGTGCAAGTTTTTGCCACTGACCAACAGAAGGCTCAACTCCATCGTCAAACTCCTTACCCAATTGAGTATCATATCCTTTCTCCCATGAAGAAATAAATTCATGAGCACCAGACTTTTCTGCAGATTCAATCACCTTTTTCATATCTAGTGGAAAATCTGTATTCCCAAGGGCAATCAGTTCTTTAACCGGCAACTTATATCTAGCGTAATTTTGAGACAAGTGTCCAACTCTCTGATAATAATCAGATAAATCAATATCTTTTATATTGTCCCCTCCTATAGATATTGAGCCTTTACTTACATCATAAAACCTCATTATCAATTTTGTTAAAGTAGTTTTTCCTGCTCCATTAACTCCAACAATTGCAATCTTCTCCCCTGCCTTAATTTTAAAATTAAAGCTATTTAATACATTCTTTTTGGTATCAGGGTATGCAAAAGAAACGTCCAGAAATTCAATTTCAGGAGTATTATCACTAAGCTTTTTTGAGCCGTTCTTAATGATCCTGTTTGTATCAAGGAATTTAAATACATCTGTAATAAATTTATTATCACTACTTAGAATTGAAAAACCTCTAAATAATTCTGATATAGTATCTCTCGTATCTGACATTCTGCCCAATAAGAATATGAATGTTCCAACAGCTAAAGTTTTATCAATCACGTCATTCATTAAATAGAAAACGATTACAGCACCCACAAAAACCTCAACTAAGGTGGTTAAATTCTTATATCGTGTCCTTTTGTTTTCATTATTATTTATCTCAACATTAAAAGAACTGAGCAGGTTACTTATAATATTCTTAAAATAATTCTTATTTTTAAATATTTTTATCTCGGTCAATGAGGATATATCGGAAAAATAAAGTGATAGCAAATTAAATTTACGTTTAACCTCTGACTTAGCATCCCAAATGCCATATTTAATTTTTCCAAACTTAATTTGAAGTATCAAATCAGGAAGAATCGACAATAGCAAAATTGGCAAAAACCACCATCTATAATTAAACAAAATAAATGCAACAGAAGCTAACATTACAAATCTACCCACTATATAGAAGAACCAATCTGTAAACCAAAGTATCTTATCTTCATTCTCATTAACTCTAACGACAAGATTATTAAATTCTGCGTTCTCATAAGTTTGAACATCTATTTCATGTCTCTTTTCTATAAACATCAGATGTATGTACTGTGCAAAAAATACATAGAATTTATTAAAAAAGTAGGTATACCAAACGTCAGCAAGACCCATCAGTAAAGGGAGTGAAAGATACACGACCACAATACTAATTAATCCTGGATCAAAAATACTAGTTAAATCTCCTGAAGTAATTTTATTTATAAACAACGCTGAATACCACGCCAACACAAAAGGTAAGACAGATCTGACTACAGTCAAAAAGAATTCTACAATTAGGTATGTTTTATCATACGCCCATACAAGCTTGAGTATTCTATAGAAGTTGACTCCAATAAAGACGTCCTTTTCTTTCTTTTCAGGTTTCTTTTTACCTTTTTTAATACAAACAATTTCATCACCTTGAACATTATCAATACCAACATCAGAAGAATTCATAATGTATAAATATTATCATGGAATTGAATTAATTCTTAATCATCAATACTGGATATTTTTATCATATCCAATGGAGGTAAATCCTCATGTCCCACCTCTACAACATCAACTGGACTTACAGGCTTATGCGCCCTCCATTCCATATTACCCTCCTTAATTTCTCCGTGTCTGCTGAATGGTTTGAATTCATTTTTATTAAATACATATACATAACCCTTTTTATCCCTAATGGCCTCAAGTACGCTCGGTGAAGAAACCTGAAAGTTCTTCTCGCCCTTTGCATTGACGCCAAATCCACTACTGTGATCAAATGGAATATTATTACCATTAATTAAGGACCTAAAGGTTGCAATATCTGCATATGGAGTTGCGGATACAGCGGGTTCCCCATCTAAGATAGTTTCTTCCGGTTTACTTAAATCAGGAGTATGAGTTGATTGTCTAGGTTCCAAAACCTCTAAAGTACCGTCTGGGGAGCCGTGAAAGAGGTGTTCACCAGCTTCCTCGAGTTGTTTAAGTTTTTCTATTGATGACATACTGTTAATTGTATTTCATTAAAACAATTTGTCACACCTCGATTACAGATTTAAGAATATAGCTTAAAATGTTTTCTGCTAATTTGGTGCTGATTTTGGAGAAATTAGCAGCTGATTGCAACAGCCCTATTCACGGACACAAAAATAATGACTCCCATGAGATTCTACGATTGAGGTAATAAAACTGCATAAAATCTGTAATTTTTTGACCATTTTACCAAACAATGCTATATTAATGAGGTCTCAAGTTATGTTCGCCCGAAAGGCGGGCTAATTTTTTTCCCAAGGACACAATTTATAGTCATGTATTATGGCTATAAACAAGGTTCTAATACAGATGAGACCGCTTAAAGGTCAATTTATTTGACCAAAATAAAAGAATATTAGCCGTTAAAATCAGCTAATATAAGCCAATAAATCGGCTAAAACAAACTTAAACAACTAAATAACAATTAAATATCATGTTTGATCTAAAAGTAATACATTCAGTCCTGGACCAATTAGAAGAAGAAAGAGGAATTCCAAGAGAAAAAATAATAGAAGCCATAGAATTAGCCCTAGCTACCGCCTATAAGAAGGAGTACGGTAGAAAAGGCCAATATATCAGGGCGATTTTTGATATTAACACCGGAAAGGTAGAATTTTGTCAGGTAAAGACAGCCGTTGATGGAGAAAAGGCAATATTCCCCAATGAAGACGGTACACTCCCAGAATCAGCTTATGATATAGACAAAGAGGATGAGGAGAGAGTGATTTTTAATGACGAACAACATATTTTACTAGATATCGCCAGAAAAATTAAGAAAGATGTACAAGTTGGAGAGGAACTAGTCTTCCCACTAGAAACAAAGGATGATTATGGAAGAATCGCAGCCCAAACAGCAAAACAAGTCATTATTCAAAAGATTAGAGAGGCAGAAAAGATATCCGTACTCAATGAATTTGGAAAGAAAGAAGGAGAAATAGTATCAGGAACAGTTGAGAGAATTGAAAGAGGAACAGTATTTATCAACATGGGACGTGCAATAGGATTACTACCATACGATGAACAAATTCCAGGAGAACATTACAATCAAGGAGAAAGAATTAGAGCATGTCTCATGCGCGTTGAGGAAACTCCAAGAGGAATCTTTCTGCGACTGTCTCGTGCAACACCACATTTCCTTGCAGAACTATTCAAGATTGAAGTACCTGAGATAGGAGGCGGAACAGTTGAGGTTAAATCCGTTGCCAGAGAGGCTGGAGCAAGATCTAAGATTGCAGTTCATGCAGTAGATTCCCATATAGATCCAATCGGTTCAATGGTTGGACAACGTGGAGTGCGTGTTAACACAGTTATGAGTGAGCTGGGAGGAGAAAAAATTGACATTATAGAGTGGTCAGAGAACCCATCCGAGTTTATAGAAGAAGCGCTGTCTCCAGCAAAAGTTATAAATATCAAAATTAATATTCAAGATAAGACAGCAATTGTTGAGGTAGCAGAAGATCAACAATCTCTAGCAATCGGAAAGGGCGGACAAAACGTTAGACTTGCCGCAAAACTAACAGGTTGGAGAATAGATATTCAAGCAGTAAAAAGTGAAGACTCTAACGGTGAGCATGGAAGAGATGAGGACAATAACAACACTCCATCTAATTCACATAAAGAAGAACAAGATGAGGTAATAAATGACAGTGATATCGCAAAACTTATCGCAGACGGAGTACTGGTAGAGGAAGGTTCAACAACAGATACAGAATAAAAAAATATTTACAGAAATGTTTTAAAAAGGTTCTGTAAAAAGAATCGATAGAGATTTGCTTGCCAAACATTAGCGTAACTTATAAATTATAAAACTAATAGATAAAAAGATGACAAGAATGAACTTATGGCACGATATAGATTCCGGAACTCCTGAGGAAATGATAACAATCATTGAAATCAACAAGGGTTCAAAAAACAAATACGAAATAGACAAAAAAACAGGACTAATCTCACTTGATAGAGTTGGTTACACTACACAAGATTACCCATTCGATTATGGATTTATTCCAAGAACACTTTGGGATGATGGTGATCCACTTGATACTGTAATTCTAACAACCCACGCCCTTATTCCAGGAGTGATGGCGCGTATTCGTCCTGTTGCAATTTTGAACATGGTTGATGATGGAGATTCAGATGCAAAAATTGTGGCTGTTCCAGTTGGAGATCCAAGATGGAATAATGTTCATGATTTGTCAGATGTTAATCCTCACACAATTGAAGAAATTGAGCACTTCTTTTTGACATACAAACAAATGCAAAAGAAAATTGTTACAATTGACAGCATAGGCGGAGCAGAGGATGCCAAGAAGGCCTTTGATAGAGCAAAAAAGCTTTATGAGGAAAAGTATGGAAATAGGGATAATGTAGCAAAATAATTATTCAGAATTAATTTAAACAAAATGTCTTTTACAATAAAAAACAAACAAAAACTTCCAAATTCAGAATACGAAGTTGAGGGTGAAATCAAAGCAGAAACAGTTGCCGAGTTTAGAGCCAAGGCCCTAAAAATATTTGGTGAAGAAATTAAAATGGATGGCTTTAGACCAGGTCACATTCCTGAAAAACAACTTGTAGACAAGCTTGGAGAAATGACAATTACAGAAGAGGCTGGAAGGCTAGCGCTTGAGCATCACTATACTGAAATAATTACTTCTCTTGATATAAAAGCTGTTGGCTCCCCCGCTATTACAATTACAAAAGTTGCACCAGGTGAAGCCTTCGGTTTTAAGATGAAGACAGCACTAATGCCAGAAGTTAAGATTGGAAAATACAAAAAATCAGCAGAAAAAATTATGGCTGAAAAAGTAGAAGTAACGGTGACAGACAAAGAAGTTGATGAGGCTGTGGAGGAATTAAGAAAGCAAGTTGCTCACGACGAGCATCACGCAAAGAATCCAGATGATCACGGACACGATCATGGAGAATTGGATCTTCCAGAGTTAAATGAAGATTTTACAAAGAAGTTTGGTGATATAAAGACAGTGGAGGAATTCAAAGAAAAAGTTAAGGAAGGAATTACATCAGACAAAACTCGCAAAGAAAAAGAGAAGAAGAGACTGAAGATAATGGAAGAGATTATCAAAGACTCAGAGATTGAAATGCCAGAGATGTTAATTACATCCGAGCTTGAGAAGATGGTAGCTGAGATGTCATCAAACATTTCTCAAATGGGACTTTCAATTGAGGACTACTTGAAACATATCGGAAAGACACTGGAAGATATAAAGAAAGAATGGAGACCAGATGCAGAGAAGAGAGCGAAGACACAATTGCTACTAAACAAGATTGCAATTGAGGAGAAGATTGAGGTCTCTGAGGATGCAATCAAGAAGGAAGTTGACGCACTACTTAACTACTACAAAGATGCAGACCGCGTGAGAGCAACAATTTATGTTGAGACAATTATGCTAAATGAAGCGGTATGGAAGTGGTTAGAGGAGCAGAAGTAACATATCCCCACAAAATTCACAACAACAAAACCACCTTAGATAATTAAATCTGAGGTGTTTTTGTTACGATTTATTTTCTGAAACAACCCAAAGTGCCTCAAACAAACCACGCATAGTATTTGCAAACTCTTTATTTTCTACAACAAAACCAAAATTTTCATTTGAGGTAGATATAATTGAAACCTTATTGTCATAAATAAAGATAGTCTCAGCAATATGAATAAAATCAGGAGCAAGACGTAAGTCACGCATAATATTTGTCTGATATATGTCTTCCATTACTTCTGTACTCTTCATTCTAATACTTCTTGCTATTATCTCCTTTTCAACTCTTTCCGTTAGCCAGTGATCAATATATTCCTTACCAACCATATCAATAACATCTCTTCCTGATCCAATATATAAATATTCCTTATTTTTTACCTTCAAAACATCGTCAAATATACCCCTGATTGCTTTTTGTCCAGAAAAATACAATAAAGTGGGGCCTTCTGACTTTGGGTTATATAGTTTTAACAAATCATTTGAGACTCTTTTAGCTGTAATCATCTGCGTTTCAATCTGTTTAATTAAAATCTCTGGTGACTCAGCTTTGTATTTAGTCTTTTTAGCATTCGGAATCACAGAAACTAAGCCCCTTTGAGCTAATTCATCCAAAACAAGATAGCAAGTTGGTCTTTTAATATCCGTAGCGTGAGCTAAGCTGGCCACAGAAAAAGACCCGAATTCCAAAGCCTTAATATAAACAATAGCTTGTCTGTCTGTTAAACCCAGTGAAATCAACTTATTTTTATATTCTAAGGTATCCATTGATTGTAATCATATATCTTTGTATATGTTTTGTCAAAATCTGTGACAACATTTCATGTTTTCTATACTAGCTTTATTTGTAGCTCTATATTGTAAGATTATGTCATGTATCTTTGACAGGACTACCATATCGTTTTATTATATAGGCACAAACATGAAAAATAAAATTATATCAATAATCACAGTTATTCTGATTATCATAATAGGTACGTTACTATTCACTAATTCAAACAACAATAAGCCTCTTGCTATAGGTGCAATACTTCCCCTTACTGGTCCAGCACAGTTTTTTGGTGAGGAGATGAAGAAAGGAATGGATTTAGCCAATCAGGACTCAAAGATCAATTTGGTTTATGAAGATAGCCAGTCTAATACCAATTCAGCAATTTCAGCATATCAGAAGCTAAAATCACAGAACAATCTTGGTTCAGTTATACTTTCCCTAAGCTCAGTTGCTAATGCTGTAGTCCCAATAGCAGAAAAGGATGGAATCTTCTCTATGCAAACATTAGTTTCTGCAAGAAAGGTACAAGGAGATTTATCGATAAGATATTTTACCTCAGCAGAACAAGAGGCTCCAATCATGGCAAACTTTGCAACAAAATCCCTCAATCTCAAGAAGATCTCTCTACTTGTAAGTAACGATGAATATGGAAAAACATACGGTGAGGTATTTAAAGATGTTGTAGAAAAGGCAGGGGCTTCCATTGTGGATATTGAAGAGTTTGATAAAAAGGATCAAGATTTCAAAACTCAGATCACTAAAATCAAAAGCTCAGGAACGGAAGGGGTTTACATTATAGGATTAGACAATCAACTTGTTAGCATTCTTAAACAAATGAAAGAGATGGATTTTGATAAAATCAAAATGACAAACTGGATATTATCATCGCAAACAGTTCAAGAAAAATCGGGTAACTTAGCTGAAGGAGTTTATCTAACAACACCAGAATATTATTTATCAGGAAATCAGAAAGTTAAAATTTTCTCTGATGCATATGAGAATAAATATAAAACTAAACCAAGCGCATATTCAGCAATAGGATATGATCTTACCGGAATATATAGCCAAGCAATCAAAGGAGCAAATAATTCAAAAGAGGTATTCAATAACCTTAAGAACATAAAAGACTTTGATGGATTGATGGGAAAATTAAATGTTAATGAAAAAGGAGAAATTACTTTTCCACTTTTTCCAGCAAAGATTGAAAATGGGGTGATGGTATTAATAAAATAATTAACACAACCATACAATAAAGGGTCTCGCAGATATCTGCGAGACCCTTTATTTATAAGCTATTTTATCTCAACTAACTCATGCCCTTTAATAATTTGAAATGTATATTTCATCCCGGAAACATCACCTTGATTATTAAAGCTAAAGTTACCTAAGCCACCAGAAAAATTTTGTGATGATAAATAATTAACTATTTTATCAGAATTATATCCAACCTTTGAAATAGATTCTCGGACAACCATCATCGCATCGTACGCCGCAACAGTATTATACTCATAAACAGTTTTGTGACCATACTTAGTTTCAAACTTAGTTAGAATATCTTGTGAAAGATCGCCAGAGACTTTTGGTAAGTCTATTACAGTTGCACCATCAGCACTATCTCCTGCTATATTGAAAAACGCAGGCGTAGCCATGTAAGTTAAATATATTTTAGAAGTTAAACCAGCCTCCCTCATTTGTTTTACAATAATACCTGCAGTCTTTGGAACAGCTGGATTAATGAATATTGCTTTTGGATTAGAAGCTTTCAGTTTAGTAATATCAGATCTGTAATCAGATTGACCAGCTTGAACAATTATATCCACATTCATAACTCCCCCAACCTTACCAAACTCATTTACAAATGATTTTCTGAATCCTGAGGAAAAATCTGAATTATCAGAAATAATCGCAATGTCCTTAAAACCATCTTCAACAATTTTAATTGATAACTGCCTACTCATTTCTGTATCATTAGATGAATTTCTAAAGATATACTTACTTGATCCAGAGATATTAGGACTAGATGCACCAGATGAAATTAAGAACACCTTATTATCATTAATCAATTTGGTGATAGAAGAAACTTCATTTGAACACCCTCCACCAATTATGGCTTTTACGTGATCTATATCATTCAGCTTTTGAAAAGCAGATATGGCACCTTTTGAATCAATACATTTACCATCTTCATATATCACCTCAGCCTTTTTTCCATCTATTCCACCTTGAGTATTTATCTCTTCAACGGCAATCTCTACCCCACCCTTCATAGCCTCTCCATACGAAGGATCAGCTCCGGAAAGAGCGCCTATAAAGCCAATCTTGATAGTATTTGAATCATTGGAACCACTCATTCCGACACTAATCCAAACTACAATAAGTATTACGGCTATGAATATTGATATAATTTTATGTTTTTTCATATTTTTGATTTAAATTATTACAACAACATTTTATTAGACTTTGTCAATTAAATCGCGTTTTATACTTGATATTTTATGCAAAGTAAAAAAAACCTTGTATTACAAGGTTCATAGTGTATAATATATTAGTCGCTTTTTCCGACCATTTATGAATTATATTCAACAACTATCACAAATTGGCTTTTCCGACAAAGAATCTCAGGTCTATTTAAGCCTCCTCAAACTTAAAGACTGTTCTATTACCCAAATTGTGCAAGACACTGGAATTGCAAAGACAACCATATATGACACCCTACTATCAATGCAGAGAATGGGCTTGGTAAGTATGTGGAGGAAAAATGGAGTTAAATATTATGGAGCGGAAAGTCCAAATAGATTATTAAAAATACAGGAAGAAAAATTGGAGAAGATGAAGGAATTAATCCCAGAGCTAAGACTTCTTTCTGAAGATGGAAGAACAGTTCCTTCCGCAAAGTTATACACCGGAAAGGAAGGGTCTAAGGTGGTACTACAAGATATTTTAGATCATTCTAAGCTTACAAGAGTAAAAACCATAAGCGCATATCTTAGACCAGATTTTATAAAATATTTTCCAAAAGTCAGCCGTGAATGGATTAAAACAAGAGAGCGGTCAAATATACATATTAGAATAATCAGGCCTGAATTTGTTCCAGGAGACATTGATGAGGGCTATGAAAGTAATTCATTCAGAGAGACGAGAGAGGTCAAAGGTCCGCAAGATATTAAAAGTTCAATGTATATTTACGGCAATAAGACTGCCCTATTTTTTATGGACAATCAGAAGATTTATTCACTAATTATAGAATCAGAGCCTTTTAGTAGTATATTTTCTTCTTTCTTCAATCTGATTTGGAATAATGTTACGGTTAAGACCGAATAAACAATATTTAATTCTATACATTCTATTTAATTACACTGAACCTTCCCCCACCAAACTTCACGATAGGTACATTCCTATTAATATTATTAAACTCATCGAATCCTCCTTTAATTTCATCCTTAATACAAACTCTTTGATCTTCAATTTTATATTCAAATTTATCACACTTTTTAATAGCCCCTATTAGCATTTTAGCGTCCTCATAAGCATATATTGAATCTGCTCTTGGATTTATTTTATAAGCTTTATTGTATTTTGATACGAAATCTTGATTATCTAGAATTTCTGAAGCCACATAACTGTAAGCTCCGATATCGCTCAAATAAGGACACTTTTACTATCAGACATCAGTGGATACTCCGTAGCCTCAGTAATTAATAATCTATTAGGTTGGATTCCAAGCTCAATCAATTGTTTAACAATTAAAGAGGCTTCAACTGGGAAAGCATAGACTATCAAATTATCATTACTTGAAATATTAAGCTTAGATAGACTGGTTCTGAAATCCTTTTCTCCATAATTAAACTTCTCTTCCCTACCTAATTCAACACCATCTTGAACTATACCGCTCTTAAAGTCATTATATGAATTATCGTTTTGCGCAAGAATTTTAACTGATGATACACTGTCCTTTTTCAAAATTATGTTAAAATCATTTCCAATATTTTTAAAATTCCAATAGTCACGAAAAGTAAATTTTGGAGAATCCTTTGCAGTTAGAACATATGTGGTACTCATTATCATCAGTACATGAGTTTTTTCGACAATTTCTCTGGCTGCAAGACCTAATGACTCAAATGAATTATAAACCGCCGATACCTTATCAACGTACACGAAATTATTAACATCAGAAACAGCTTTATTCGGGGATCCTTCGTTATTTCCAACAATTAAATCAATTTTTAGAGAGTCAGATGAATTATTTTGTTCATTAATTGCCAAATTTATTCCATTCAGGATGGATTCCCCATACATAGACAAGTTACCAGACAAAGGCAATGTAACACCAATCTTTACATGTTTATCATTATTAAAATCTGCAAATAGGCCGTAGAGCAACAGTGCTAAAACTAACGCTCCTAGTATAATTATCTTTTTATATTTCATATATTTCTGTTGGTTATTAATATGCGAATAAAATTATATGATTATATCAATTATAAGTCCTAAATTTGGTTAACATTTTGATATATATGTTTATATGGTATTATATTAAAAGGGTATTTATGAAGATAATGTCGTCCAAATTTAGGACTATATATGCAAACAATCAAAAAACTAATTAAATATGGTTTCAATGAAGCGGAAGCGGTCATCTATTTAGATGTTCTTTCCAATATGGACTCATCTGCATTTGAAATCTATAAAAGAACAAAAATTCCAAAGACAAGTGTCTATCACGTACTAGAGTCCCTGAAAAAGCGAGGGGTTATTGAATCTTGGAAAAAGAACGGTACATCATACTTCTCTGCAGAAAGCCCAAAACGTCTATTGTCAGACCTAAGGGAAAAAGAGGATTTGATTCAAGAGTTATTGCCAACACTAAGCAATCTATCTAACAAAATAGGACAATCTGATTCCGTGAAGATGTATGAAGGCGAGGAGGGTTTGAAGAAAGTCATGAGAGACAGCCTAATATATTGCGAGAAAAATAATATAAAAACCATGCTCACTGCAGCAACAAATATCTTTTCTCTAAAAATGCCCAGGTTTATCAATCAATGGGTAACAGAAAGAGAGGACGCGGGGATTTTTGTAAAAATGTTAATGCCGGAAACAAATAGAATTCCGAAGGATTTTGAGACAAATAAGTTAAGAGAAACCCGATTTCTTCCAAGTAATTTTGAATTACCTGGTATCATCAATATTTACGGCGACAGAGTGGATTTATTTTCAATTAAAGACAATAAACTAAATTCAGTGGTTATCGATTCTAAAACATATTCTACCCTCCTTTCAAACTTCTTTTTACTCGCTTGGAATACTTCTGCAAAAAAATAACCCCAAAGCGTTTAGGCTGTGGAGTTATTTTATTGACAGACAATTACAAAGCTATTTTACCTGCACCACCTTCCACGTACTATCTTTAATATCACCCTTCTGATCAAAGTCATACACTCCAGCATAACCTTTATATTTTGGACTTGAATCAGATTTTAGATAATCCTTAAGATCCATATCCCCCTTATTCTGCAAAGCGGAAACGAGTAGCATCAAACTATCATATCCCCTATCTGCATACGCACCTGGATACTCATTGTATCTTGCCCTGTATGCATCGCTGAAAGATTCTGAATCTTTAGGGCTAATGATAAACATATTGTCAGAATCCTTTATATTCACAACCCCCTTCTTTTGAAGCCCAACTGGAATTTCTGTCGCCATGAGCATTTGAAAATCAGCTTTCAATTCTTGCTTCTTTGAAATTAGAACAGCAGTTGATTGATCAAAACCTGTATAAAGCACCCCATCAACTCCAGCGTTCTTTGCTTTCATAATAATATCCTTTACAGATCCCCCATCAACTGAGTTTTGTGCATAAGTGAATTTTTCAGTAAACACAAGCTCTGCACCAGCATTCTTTATTGCATTCTCAAAAGGTACGATATGACTATCTGACCAGCCACTTTTCTCAACAACAATTGCAATTTTCTTCAATCCCCTTTCCTTAATCCAGTCTGTTGCGTATTTCTCCTTAGCCTCATTCTTTGGAGCTCCAAAGAAGAAGTACCCTGAATTAACGGAAACAAACTCACTAGTATTTGCTGGACTCATTGAGACAATCTTATTTTTCTCAACCACAGGACCAGCAGCTTCAGCCAAGAAACTCCATGTAGGACCAATCAAAGCTTGTGGATGATTAATATCAACCAGCTTTTGAATTGCAGTTACAGTATTTTTGGGATTTGTCTGATCATCCTCATATACAACCTTAACTTTAATCCCCTTCTTTGCTAATTCCTCTCTTGCAAATTCAATTCCTCTTTTAATATTATTCCCATCAATTGAAGCCATTCCAGTTTCTGATAGTACTGCTCCGATAACAATTTCTTGATTATTGGCCTTAAAATTACCTGAATTTTCACTTATTGCAGAATTATCTTTAAATCCCATCCAAACGAGTGAAACTATTACGATAATTCCAACTATGGCTATAAATATGTTCTTTTTGTTTTTCATATATATTGTTTAT
>CAIPFZ010000044.1 GCA_903864515.1 uncultured bacterium | reverse complement strand
ATATATTTATTATAAAAATATCTGTTGAATAAGAATAATAAGGGTGAGTTTTAAACTAAGAGGGAAAGTTTTATAAAACAACCAACAGATTTAGATCTGTTGGTTGTTTTATATTAACGTACATGTAAACTAATATCTGAAATATAAATCTACTTTGTTATTTTTTTGGAATTGTTATAATATTTCAATTTTAAATCTGAATATTTCTTCTCCTCACGCTTACCAGTCAAAACATCCAATGATCTCTCCGCTTTAGTATTATAGGTAGCACGTGCTGTTTGATTTAATGCAGTAACAGTTACGTCCACATAACTAAAGGCGTAAGCTAATAAATCTGGGACACCATAATCCCACATTAAATCACGCTGATCGCTTTTTTTTATTTGGCTATCATCAGCAGATATGCCTGCATTAATAAAATCAAACTTCCTTAAACAATCATATGGATCTATTGGTTTACTTAAATCAGATTTATATTCAAAATCTGGATATTTACCAACATACTTCACAGCCACTTCCCTTACCTTTTTTTGAATATCCCCAGGTTTTTTTTCTGAAACTTCTGGTGTGGATGATGACTTATACTCATTATCATCAATATATCTACTTCTAACCAACCATGTTTCTTCTTCTGGTGTTAATGTTGGTATATTTCCAGATGGAATACTTATGCTTTTATAAACAACTTCTTGTATATCTGAATTCTGAACAAATAGATTATTAAAAATGCCCGAAGATCGCAACCAACCATCTTCTGAAGGTTTTAAAAGTGTCGCTCCAGACGTGCTGTCAGACTGCAAAGGAACAGAAAGACTCGGTGCAGGTCTTGGCCCCTTTAGACCTGGACAAGTCTCTGGATAAGCTGTTTCACTTCCTGTTCCGCTCGCTGCCATCGGTCTTGCCCCAGCCGTCTCCCCCCAGAAGATATAACCAAAGAAGTCAGAGACTATTCCCCACACATCTCCAAACCAGTTACCAATAGAGTTAATAACGCTTGCCTTCTGCGTGACAGGTGGTACCACCTCAGCAACAGGTTCTGCTGCTGGAGCTGGTCTCTTCACAGATGGAAGCCTTAGATCAATCTGTTTATTGATATTCACAAGCGTCGCACTTCCAGCATCAAGTAGTGGCCTGTTGATTGTACTGTAAATATCACCAAACCTTGTATTGTTATCATTGTATGCATTTACATACTCCTGCAGTGAATTAAATGGAATAGCTCCCAGTGTCCCATCTCCTGTATTACTTGTTTGTCCAAAGAACAAGAATGCATTTGGATTACTCAATGATGCTGTAGGTACAGCTGGTATAACTCTTGCTCTTCGAATAGCAACCTTCGTTGTTGTTTTTAATGTATTTTGCGCAAGAATTCGAAGTGGTTTGGAGACTGGCTTAGTATCAACAAACTTATTAGATACTATCGCAGCATTTAGCTTACTAACCAGATTAGTATTAACGTTATTAATGAGTGTGGCATAGTCAGTGAACTTCTTGCCCACATACACATCTCTTACAGATGCGTATGTGAGAGCAACCACATCTATTCCATAATATGTTCTCTTGTATACTCCAACCTTTCTTGTATTGTCAGCATTACATACCCTAGTCTTATCACTTGCTTGTTTTAGAGCTTCTGCTTGATATGTGGCATAGGTTAGGGTTAGGTTGTTTATTGTGTCTAGGTAGTTAGTACACGCAACAGATGGTGATACTTCTGTATTACATGATTGACTACTATACAACTCCATCATCTCCTTTATCTGTGTACTTAATAGATATGTAATCTTTGTAATATCAGCAGCGATGTTGGCATAGGCAGAGCAAGAGTCAGGTGTCATATCCACTCCAAATCCAGCAAATGGAGTTATATATTCTCTAATGGAGGCACTAAGTATATAAGAAGATGGTGATGGTGTTTGAGCGGAAACTTGGTTGAAGGAGACAAGAGCAAGTAAGGTAAACATCATCAAAATTGAATTTTTTTTCATTTTTTCTTTATTTATTTTAAATATTATTTTTGGAGTCAACGATACGCTGTTAAATTGTAACACAAATTTAATAAACAATCGTGCATAAAATCCATACTTGATTTTTAGTAGATTTTTTAGGATTTTGGATTTTACTCATAAGGGCTTATACTACATATAATACTACGTATATTATTGTACATAGTACTGCGATATCTTTAAAAACACAAAATAATTAAAAGTGTCCTAACAAAAAGGCGGAGACTTAAACCTCCGTCCCGACCGACGCAACAAAAACATGGCAGATATAAAAATCGAAACAACAGAAGTAGACACAACGCCCAAACACCCGTTCATTCACCTTCACAATCACTCACACTTCAGTCTTCTTCAGGCAGTACCTAAAGTAAAAGATCTAATCAAAGCGGCTGTTGCAAATAACATGCCCGCCGTCGCACTCACAGACGCAGGAAACATGTACGGCGTTATTGAGTTTTTTAAAAAATGTAAAGACGCCAACATCAAGCCAATTATTGGAGTAGATTTTTTTGTTGCAGCAAGAACAAGACATGACAAAGAACCGAGAATCGATAACAGAAGAAGCCGTCTTGTTCTTCTTGCAAAAGACCAAGAGGGTTATAAAAGTTTAATTAGACTTGTTACTGCCGCCAACTTTGAAGGCTTCTATTACAAACCTCGCATAGACCGAGAGTTAATTGAAAAACACAAAGAAGGACTACTTTGTATAATGCCCTCCTTTAGCGGTGAACTTCCCCAAGCACTCGTTGGACACAACAGTGAACATGCAAAAGAAACTGCAGATTTTTATAAGAAAAACTTTGGCGAGGATTTTTATATTGAAATAACTCATCATGAAGAAATTGAAGGCCATGAAGAAAAGATGCGTCAACTCATTGAATTTGCAAGAGCTGAAAATATTCCTCTTGTTGCAGCGCATGATACTTATTATATAAAAAAAGAAGACAGCAAGACTCGTGATGTGCTGATGAAAATTGCCGATCAGTTTGGCGAAAGAAATAGAGATGATGATGCAGACTTCTCTTTCATTAATCAAGCCGAGGCGGATGAACTTTTCAAAAACGAACCAGACGCAATAGAGAATTGTAAAGTCATAATGGATAAATGTAATCTAGAAATTACACTAGGAAAATGGTTGTTCCCGGAATACGTTGTGGAGTCTGGAAGGACAGCAGATGATGAGCTTCGCCACTTAACATATGCAGGAGTTGAGAGAAGAAAACTCCTGATGGACGATGAAGCAAAAGAGAGAATTGAATTTGAGCTCTCAGTCATTAAGACAAAAGGATATTCTGCATACTTCCTGGTGGTGGCAGACCTTCTAAGATATGCCCACAACAACGGAATTCTAACTAATATTAGAGGTTCCGTTGCAGGTTCTATCACGACGTACTTAACTGGAATTACAAACGTGAATCCACTTGAATACAAACTGCCATTTGAAAGATTCCTAAACCCAGAGCGTCCTTCTGCACCGGATATTGACATGGACTTTGCCGATAACCGTAGAGATCAAATGATTGGATACACACGCGAGAAATATGGAGCTGATAAAGTTGCACAAATTGGAACATTTGGAACTATGATGGCCAGAGGTGCGGTGAAGGACGTTGCTCGTGCACTTGGATATCCATATACATTGGGAGATAAGATTTCCAAATTAATTCCAATGGGCCAACAGGGTTTTGCAATGACAATTGAACGCGCAATGCTTGAGACTCCAGAGCTTGCGGAATTATATAAGAATGATTCTGAGGTTAGAACAATTATTGACATGGCCCAAAAGATTGAAGGAAACGCTCGTCACATTTCCGTCCACGCCGCCGGAGTTGTGGTTTCCCCTATTACTTTGACTGACGTTGTTCCACTACAGCTTGATCCAAAAGGAGGAGATAGAATTATTACTCAGTACGATATGCGCTCCGTTGATGAAAACAACGCTGGTCTTATGAAATTTGACTTCCTTGGAATTAAAAACCTCTCACAGTTGGCGGACGCTATTATCTTGGCTGAAAAAATTGAAGGTGTAAAAGTTGATCTTGATAATATTCCACTTAACGATCAAAAGGCGTTCGATATGCTTGCTCGCGGTGAGACAAACGGATTGTTCCAATTAAACGGTTCTGGAATGACAAGATTTTTGAAAGAGCTGAAACCAACATCAATTCACGATATCAACGCCATGGTTGCCTTGTATCGTCCTGGACCGATGGAAACAATTCCAGAATATATTAGAAGAAAAAATGATCCTCGTCTCACAAAATATGAAGATCCCAGAATGGAGAAATATTTGAAGGAATCATTTGGACTAATTGTGTATCAGGATGACTTGTTGTTCTCTGCGATTGAACTGGCTGGATATTCTTGGCTTGAAGCGGATAAGTTTAGAAAAGCTGTTGGAAAGAAAAACAGAGAGGAAATGGCCAATCAGAGAATTAAATTAACTGAGGGTATTATTAAGCGTGGTCAGACAAAAGCTTTTGCTGATAAATTATGGAAACTCTTTGAACCTTTCCAGGCTTATGGATTCAACAAAGCTCACGCCGCGAGTTATGGACGCCTTGCCTATCAGACCGCTTACATGAAGGCCAACTTCCCTGCAATTTACATGGCCGCAATTCTAACAGGAGCGCATGGTGATGTTGATGAAATTGCATCCTTCGTCGCTGAATGTAAAAGAATGAATATCCCAACTCTTCCACCGGACGTGAACGAGAGTTTTGGAAACTTCACTGTTATCAAAGGAAATGGAATGGACGCGAATGGTGAACAAATTCCAGATTCAATTCGCTTTGGACTTTACAGTATTAAAAACTTTGGCGAAGGAATTGCTAACGTTATTATTGAAGAGCGCAAGAAGGGAGGAAAATTTAAAACACTTGAAGATTTTTTAAATAGAATTAAGGATAAGAATTTAAATAAAAAATCAATGGAAGCACTTGTTAAATCCGGTGCGATGGATGCCTTCGGTGATCGTGGAGTAATGATTGCAAACATGCAAGATTTATTGGAATACAACAAAGAACAACAGAATAGATCAGAAAACCAAGAGTCACTATTCTCTATGTTTGAAGCGGAGGCAACAGAAGCTCTTAATGCGTCAGGATTAGCAAACAAAATTGGTGGATATGGCCCTCATCTTAAGCTTCAAGAATTGGGCCACGCCACTCAAACTGAAAAGTTGGCATGGGAAAAGGAACTTCTTGGATTGTATCTTTCTGGTCACCCGCTTGATAAATACAAAGCAATTTTGGAGAAGCGTGAAGTGAATATCGCAAAAGTATTAGAAATTATTGCAGAGGAAGAAGAAAAGGAACGAATAAAAAAGGAAGCGCAGAGTGCGCAAGAACAATTGGATGCAATGATGAGCGATGCGTTCAAAGCTGAGAAAGAGGAAAAGGAAAGATTAGCAGCAGAAAAAGCAAAGAAATCCCAAAGTGCAAATAAAGGAAGTGGTTGGAGTGGAAATAAACAGCCATATGATAAGAATAAAAAGAAGTTTGACGATGAAGGCACCCCAGTCATCATCGCTGGAATAATTGAAGAAGCAAAAGAGATAGCCACCAAAAAAGATCCTACAATTAAAATGATGTTTTTGCGCCTCGCAGATTTTTCTGGAACAATTGAAGCCGTGGTATTTCCAAAAACTTATGAGCTACTCAAGAACAGCTTGAAGCAAGAAAAATGCGTAATCGTAAAAGGAAAAACTTCCAACAGAAATGGAACACCTTCTATAATTATTGATACGGTGAAGGAGTTGAATTAAAAAAACATAAAAAAAGGCCTCGCTCTTTCAGCTTAATAGCTTACTTGAGCGAGGACCTTGGTTAAGTTGCGCCGAATTTCACGGCAATGATTTATTTGATAGTGCTCTTGATGTCTTCTGCCGCTAGGCGGGTGACAGCAAGATACTTGTCGATTAGTCTCACTCCACCCTCATTGAAACGGCGGAGAGCGAACTTTTCGAGATCACGGTCCCGAGTTGATTCGACCTCGGTCATCTTGTTCAAACTTTGAGCTTCAGCCTCCAGTTTCTGCTGAAGTTTGACTTGCTCAATGATTGCTTCGGCATCGACATTTTTCGCGAGCATTTCCTCAATCTTACTCTGATCAAACCCGTAAAGCCGGATGACTTCTTGAGTAGCCAGAGCTTGCAGTTCATCGCGGTACTTTGCACTCTTCACCTTTTCGAACGTCTCGATAGCGCCAGTGACAGACTTCAAAAGCGACTCGCGAAGCTCAGGTGTCTCACCAGCAAGAGAGTTTTTGAAACTCTCCCGACAAGCGGAGTAGGTGTCGATCAAGGTTGTGCCGTCATGTAGTTGTTTTTTCAAGCTTGCAACCAAGACCACCTTCAAAGTGCTATACACCTCATAGGATTCACGGCTGGACTTTTCGAAATACTCCTTACCCCAAGGAGTGGAGTAGTATGTCGTCTCACGTGCCTGGTAATAGGCATCACTGAAACGGACATCGCATCCCCCAAAGTTGTGCTTGCGAGACTCCAATGCCTTGGCAATGAACTGTGGAGTCACGAGTTCCCTTGCGGTAAGGCGGAGAAGTTGAGTGTAAAGCTCATCCTTGATTTCACCACCGAAGGTAAAAGTAAAGGCGGCGAGGGTGGCGAGACATATTGCGATTTTCTTTTTCATAACTGTGGATTCTGGTTGTTCTGGTTCTGTATTCAGTTCGTGTTGAAGTTGCCTTGTCAATAACTCCTAGCACCACCATGGTGCGTTAAAGTTGAACTAAGCCGTATATTATAGTATCATCATATTTTGTATATGTCAAGCTATATATCACAAAAATAGCCTTATAATAAGGCTTAAAATATGTTTTTTCTAAAATAATGACTACTTCTCCAAATTCAATGTCTCATCAATTCTAATTTGCTTCACAAATTCTGGAACGTGAGAAACTAGAATCATCGCTCCTTCATACTTATCCAAGGCCTCAGCAATCACTGGAAGGTGTCTAAAGTTAATGTGATTTGTTGGCTCGTCCAATATCAAAAGTCCCGGCTCTTGAATTACAAGTCTAGCAAATGCAACCAGTCCCTTCTGCCCTTCAGATAGTGCTTCAATCTTTGTCTTCATTATCTCCCCCGTTATCAAAAAACCAGCAGCAATAGAGCGAAGTGTCTCTTCATGCTTTTTCTCCATCACACCCATCAGTGACTCATAAACTGTATCCTCAAAATTCAATGTAGAGAAATCTTGTCTGTAGTATCCAACTCTAATTCCCGGATCTATCACGGCGTCTGGGTTTTTTGTTGACGCAAGAGATTCAAGCAATGTACTCTTCCCTATTCCATTCGGACCAACCAAGAGTAAGTGAGTCTTTCTCTTTAATGAAATGTTAGCTTTTCTCTCAACCGCTTTGTGAGTTTTGGAATTGAAAGTTTTAAAAGCATTGATATGCAAAATTTCTCCAATGATATTTGGTTGAGATGGAATTATAAAAGGTCTAATAGTTTTATCCTCTCTTCTAATATCAACCTTCTCTTCCTCAAGCTCTTCTGCTCTATCACGCATACGTTTTGCAACAAGACGCATTTGACCTCCTTTGTTTGCAAAAAAGTTTGCCTTATCTTTATTCTCCTGAATTTCCTTGGCAAGCATCGCATTCTTTCTATTTTCCTTTTCAATTCTTGCCTTAATTTCTTTCAACAAACTGAAATAGTCACCAACATATTGTTCAACTTTTCTTGTAAAAATATCTAGGTACAGAACGCCGTCAGTAAATGAATTTAGAAAATCAGCATCGTGAGAAATTACAATGACAGTCTTTTTATAATTAACAATGAAATCTGTAAGATGCGCAATCCCCTCTTTATCTAAATTGTTTGTTGGCTCATCCAATAGCAAAATATCTGGATCTTGAATTAGAGCAGAGGCAAGCAAGAGTCTAGCTTGTTGACCACCAGAGAATGATCCAACGATTCTATCATGTGGAGCATGAAGATTAACGACATCAAGTATTGCATCAATCTTAGGATCTATGTCATATACCTTTTTATCAAAACATTTTTCAAAAAATTGAAGCACAGTTAGCTTTAGATCTGGCTTTGGAATAACCTGCTTGGCGATAGCAATTGTGAGTCCATGACCAATATGAACGTCGCCTGATTCCGTAGTAAATTCCCCAGTAATCAATTTAAAGATTGTACTTTTACCTGCACCGTTTTGACCCATGAAAGTAATCTTGGAACCACGAGCAACAGAAAAACAAGCCTCTTCAAGAATAGGCTTGTTGTATCCGTAATCGAAGGATACATCATCAAATCTAATTATAGTTTCATTTTGAGCCATATAATTTGTGCCAGACCTAATCGGTTCGGGCGTCAGGACCTAGGTCCGAGGTGCATTTAAGCAACAGTTCTATAGCATACCCTATAATTAGGGATTTACAAAGCTTTATTTTTGTGGAAGGATTATTTTTTTCGATTGACAATAAGTCTGTTTTTTATATAATATACCCACACGATGAAAGGGACCCTTATGCAGATGCGTCTGCATCGGGGGCCTTTTCCTTTTTAGACTATTCCTTTTCATATGGAAACACTCTTCCAATTCCCTCAAAATACTGCTATTCTGTATAAATATGAAAGATATAAACGATGTAAAAGACTCCGCTCAAAACAACGCGGACAATGATTCAATTGAGGCGGTCAGACACTCCCTCTCTCACCTTCTAGCAGCAGCAACGCTAGAGTTATATCCAACCACCAAAGTTACCCTAGGACCTGCAATTGAAAATGGATTCTATTATGACATGGATTTTGAGACACCACTCAAAGATGAAGACCTACAGCCAATAGAGGATAAGATGCGTGCAATCCTTCCAACATGGAAAGGAGAATTCACACACAAGGACGTTACCCCAGAAGAAGCAAGAGGATTTTTCAAAGGAAATCCATTCAAACTAGAGCTCATTGAAGAGATTGCAAACAAAGGTGAACAAATCACACTTTACACATCTGGCAACTTCACAGATCTATGCCGTGGAGGTCACGCAAAGGATCTTTCAACTATCGATCCACTATCGTTCAAATTAAACAAGGTTGCAGGAGCGTATTGGAGAGGAGATGAGAAAAATAAAATGCTTACTCGTGTTTATGGATTTGCATTCTCATCAAAGGAGGAACTTGATAATTTCCTACACCTACAAGAAGAAGCGAAGAAGCGCGACCACAGAAAGCTTGGAAAGGAGCTGAAATTATTCACTCTATCAGACCTTGTTGGATCCGGCCTTCCGCTATTCCAACCAAAGGGAATGACAATTAGAAAGATGCTTGAAGAGTATCTATGGGATCTTCACAAAAATGAAGGGTACGATAGAGTTTGGACTCCTCACCTTGCAAAAGCAGAATTATATGAAGTATCAGGACACGGCGCACACTACCTTGCAGACATGTTTGCAGTGCACGGCGGAACAAGTAAAGAGGATTTTTATGTTAAGCCAATGAACTGTCCTCACCATATGCAATTGTTTGCAGATAATCAATTCTCATATCGTGATATGCCAATTAGATACTTTGAGCCAGCAACAGTCTATAGAGATGAAAAGACTGGACAATTAGGTGGACTAACACGCGTTCGTTCAATTACACAAGACGATGGCCACTTGTTCTGTAGAGCAAATCAAATTCAACAAGAAGTTAAAACAATTGTTGGAATAATCAAAAAGTTTTATATAACAATGGGAATGATCGATGGATACAAAGTTCGTCTATCGCTTCGTGGAGAGACTGACAGAGAAAATTATCTTGGTGGAGATGAAATTTGGGATACCGCAGAAGGAGCACTTAGAAAGGTTTGCGAGGAAGAATCACTTCCATTCTTTGAAGGATTAGGTGAAGCTGCTTTCTACGGACCAAAATTAGACTTTATGTTTAGAGATGCAATTGGACGTGAATGGCAACTAGCTACAATTCAATGTGACTTCAATATGCCAAAGAGATTTGAACTTAGCTTCATCAATGAGAAAGGTGAAAAGGAAATACCTGTTGTAATTCACAGAGCAATCGCGGGATCCCTAGAGCGCTTCATGGGAGTTATGATAGAACACTTCGCTGGAGCATTTCCTGTTTGGCTATCCCCTGTTCAAGTTAAGATTGTTCCAATTGGTGAGAGACAATTTGATTATGCAAGAGAGGTTTATACAGCACTTAAAAAAGCTGATATCCGTGTCGAGCTTGATGAATCAAATGAAAGTCTTGGAAAGAAGATTAGAAACGCAAAGACAGAAAAGATTCCATATACACTTGTAATTGGTGATAAAGAAATTGAAGCCAAGGCAGTGACTGTTGAAGGAAGAAATGATGCAAAACTTGGACAGATGACTGTCGAAGATTTTGTTGTAAAGATTGAAAAAGAGATTAAAGAAAGAAATTTGAATTAATAAGTAACAAAGTTTATAGAGTTACAGTTAAGTTGCACCTAAAATCACAAATAAACAAAGCCCTTGGTGTTAACCTCGGGCTCGTTACGATTAGTGTACAAATCGTGAATCTTTAAGTTTGCCAGTCAGTGTACATCCAATACATCGCGGAATTTGGGTCTGGTGCAGTAGCGACATAAACACCACGATCACCAAGATCTTCAACTTCTTCATCATAGATAGTTGACATACTATTGATGTGACGGACGCGTGGACCACGGGGAGGCTCGACTGGTGTTACCCCCAGAGCTTTTTGGTAATTACCCAACGCTACACTACCAAAAGATCTAGTGTCATAAACTAAATCCCCCCTATCTTTATCCACATCAGCATACAGAACCTTATAAATACTGGTATATCCACCCTCGGGCACATCCACTGAATCACCAGTATCATGAACAACAACCAAGTTTTCAATGCCCAGCGTAAACAAGATGCCAGTCTTAACCTGCACAAATCTCCAGCGTTTGGTTGCACTACCATGCGGAATTTCCGCACGTTCGTTAACTTGCCCACTAGAAAAGGCTCCTATTACTGACAAAACATGAATGATTTTAGGAACATCCCAACCATCCGGCATCGGCATGAGGCGCCAGCATCTACCACTCTGACTTAGCTCAGTATAAAGACTAAGGACATTGGGGTCTGACACAAAGTCATCATAATTGATTCTATGACCTTGTTCATCAATAGCTACTAAACAATCTGAATTTAACATGAGATTAATTGGTTAAATTTTGGACTCAGCTTTGACACTGATACAAATCCAGTGCAATAGTACTCTCCGCACATCAAGACTGTCAAGCATCACACAAAAACACCCCGCGCTTGCGAGGTGTTTTTGATATCTTAAAAGATTGTTTTGTAACCTGTATTACGATGTATTACAGCAAACCCTTTCTCTTTAGATTTTCTTGCTTAAAGTCTTCAATCTTTGCTCTATTAGCAAGAGCTAATTTTGCTTTCTTCTTTTCTACAATCATGAATCCAATGAATGCTGACCATAGTATTAGACCAAGTACATACAATGCCACCTTTAGGTTGAAATCAATTCCTGTTGCAGGAACTTCATTTAGGTAGATTCCAGAGATTGGAGTACCTCCAATAACTGATCCCACCACATTAGCATTACATACAGCTGTTACAGATTGACCATTTGAAGAATATACAGTTACTGTTGCAGATTTTGTTCCAGGAGTCGTATATCTTTGTTGAATTTGATATGCGTTACCATAACTTAATCCATCAGTTCCTGTCCATGAGTATGTATATGTACCATTTCCACCTGATGGATATGCAGTCCATACAACATTATCACCTACGTTTGCAGATTGAGGTTGAGCAACACAAGTTGCAGTTAAGTTTGTGTAATTGTAATTATAATTGTAATTATTATTATAGTTATAATTTGAATTTACATAAGCACTACATGTTCTTGTTACACTTTGAGTACCAGATGTTACAGTTAGAGAAACTGTCTTTGATCCGATACTTGTAAATCTACCTGTAATAACTTGTGATGAACCTGAGATACCATCTGATCCTGACCAATAGTATGAGTATGACCCTGTTCCACCTGAAGCACTTGCAGATAATGTCACAGTATCATTTATGTAAATGTTACTTGGACTTATAACACAAGATGCATTTAGGGTATTATATACAGGAGGAATTACTGGGGATGGTGTTACAGGTACTGGCTTTGGAACATAAACTATTGTTGGTGGAGGTGTGTAAGTATATCCTCCATAAGAACATGTTGAACAACCATAATCTGAGTATGAAGAATATGTTGAACATCCTCCATAGTATGAACAGTCATAATTTGAATATCCAGAATCATAGTAATTAGAAGCGTAGTATGATGAGTCTGAATAGTTTGGGTAATAAGCTAGGCTGTCATAAGAATTAGAATAGTACGGTGAGGAGTTACTATATGTGTCGGAATAGTACGGTGAGGAGTTACTATATGTGTCGGAATAGTACGGTGAGGAGTTACTATATGTGTCGGAATAGTACGGTGAGGAGTT
>CAIPFZ010000043.1 GCA_903864515.1 uncultured bacterium | reverse complement strand
TTAACAACCCTTCAGACTGAATTATCTGGAAAGAAAAAAGTTATTGAAGAAAACAAAAAGGAACAATCTCAAATATTGAAAGAAACAAAGAATCAAGAAAAGACATATCAACAAATTTTAGCTCAAAGAAAAAAAGAAAAAGAAGCCTTAGATAAGGAGTTATTTGATTATGAAGCTACACTTAAATACACCCTTAACCCCTCATTGATTCCAAAGAAATCAGATCAAGCAAAATTCATCTGGCCACTTGATAACGTTAGAATTACACAACTATTTGGCGTAACAGCAGACTCCAAGAGACTTTATAAGTCTGGAAGCCATAGTGGAATAGACTTTGGAGCAAAGGTTGGAACACCAATTAAAGCTGTTGCGGATGGAGTTGTAGCAGGTTTTGGAGATACCGACCTGACTTGTAAAGGTGCTTCTTTCGGACGATGGATTTTAGTCAAATTTGACAATGGGTTAGCATCAACATACGCCCACTTATCAGTAATTAGCGTCGTTGATAATCAAAGAGTAAAAGCAGGGGATATAATAGGATATTCTGGAAATACAGGATATTCCACAGGTCCCCATCTTCACATGACCGTGTATGATGCCAGTGTTGTGAGCGCTCAAACAAGACCTAGTATTTCTTGTGGCGGTAAAATATACAAAATGCCAATCGCTCCAGTCGGAGCGTATCTTGACCCGAGAGTTTATTTTCCTAAATAAAATTGCTATAATAGACATAAATAAATTGCAAAATTACTATGAAAAAAATCTTAAATTATTGTAAAAATCTAAACTCAAATCAAAATAAAAATAATCTTGATAAGAAAGGTTTCATAGAAATAATAGTAGTAATTATTGTTGCTCTCGTATTACTTAATCTCATTGGAATAGATCTTAAAGCAGTTCTTGCTAAGGAGTCAGTTAAGCAATTCTTCGTATATGTTAAGGACATGATTATTCTAGTTTGGAATGATTTGAAACTAATTGTAGAGTTCATAAAGAATTTAGCAAACAACTAGCTTGTTTAGAATTATTTATTTTACAGGAGTAAAACCGCGGACGCATCAAATGATGGCCGCGGTTTAAAAGAATCTCGATGTTCATTTCGGTGAACACTGCCTGTGCAAGGCAAAGATCATGGATTCCAGAATCGCTTCATGGTTATATCCGTGTCTTTCAAACTCTGATTTGAGACGTTTCAAGAACGCCTTACCTTGTACGTCTCTGGTCCGCAGGAAGGTTCCGTGAGAGATGGCGTTAACCAACTTCAGAGTCTTACGTGCAAACTCTTCCGTATTTTTCTCACCGACGAGACCTTTGGACAAAGATGATTTCGTAAAATAATTCTCCGTCGTAGTGTAGAAGGTAAAAAGAGCTATCTTTGTTGCATCAGTCAATCGATTCCAGAAGTGTTCAAATTCTGCACGATTTCTATATTGATTTTTCACTTGTTTGTTCCCTTTCGTTTTTAGTTGCAATCTACCAATGAAGTCTAATTTGATCCCACTAAATAATTAACAGAACCATTCTCAGACTCAATTGATGGGGATACCTTATACGTTCTGTGTAAAGTAAAGCATCTGGTATTTTTTTGTCAACAATAGGGAAGACTGGGTAATTATTATCGAGCCACTCTATAAATTTGAAAATTCAAATTTATGCAAAATTATAAAAATACGAAGTCACAGATTGACGCTAGAGAGCAGGTAAAAAATTAAGACGAGTATTTGTACCTAAGCAAATTCGCATAAAGACATCAAAACCCAACAGATTATTAAAACGGATTTTAAAGAAGCGCTTTCCTTATTCTATATATATGTATGTCGCAAAAGATATATTGTGCGACGTGCCTATATTCTTAAACCCCGTTTCCCCGCATCCATTAAGGCTAACCGATCAATGGCGGCAAATTTGGATTTGAATTTCAAATCTAGCGGACTCTCCTACCTTTCTAAACCCGTGATGAAATTTATTTTGATTTTAATATTTAAATTTGAAATTTGGTGATTTTTTGAAATTTCTTCCAAAAACCATATTTGAACCTATCCCCTATTTTCATTTAAAAAAATCCCAAGTATGATTACCTCTGGACTTATTTTACTTAAGGCAAATCACCGATATCTTTCCACTCAATTCAAGTTTAATTTTAAGAAACATTGAAGAAGTATTCCTTGACAATGGGTATACAAGGATATACGATATTCTACAAGTAAGAACAAGGATGGTCAGCTTGATCCTCACGCATAACCCTTGACCGTAAGACCTTTGGGAAGGGACACTCTCTATCCCCATTTTAATTCAATGAAAATAATATATATAATACCTGGACTCGGAGAGGATTGTAATCTGGCGAGATATAAAAAACTTACAGAAGTTATGCAAACAAAGGGCTATTCTGTTAAATCGATTAATCCAGATTGGTACAAACCATTAAGCGAACAGGTTTTTCCAATTGAAAAAGAATCAATAATTTTTGGTTTCTCTTTTGGGGCCATTCTCGCGTATTTGATTGTAAGAAAATATCCATGCAAAAAAGTAATTTTTGGTTCAATATCACCAATTCACACTTTTTCTTTCAAATCATTAGTTGACGATAATACTGAACACATGGACAAAGACCTGGCCATTGAACTAGCTAGAGATATTAAAAATATTAAAATTTCCTTAAAAGATATCAACACCCCTCACATATCACTAGCTGGTGAGCTAGAAATTCCAGTTATGATAAATAATGCAGATTTACTAGTTCCAAAGACAAAGCATTTTCTATCAAAAGCATATATTGAGAGCATCAATAAGTTGGTTGAATAATTTTATTAAGTTTAAAGATCTAGACCTTTAAATTGAAGTCGCTTTAGACGCCAGAGATCACGGAATAGCTCTGGCACTCATAGTGTATGGTGACAAAACACCTCCACTGGAGCTGGTCGAAACAGTGATGTTGCTTTCGTTGGCGACTGAACTCGAATAAGACCACCTCCCCCGCCCCGTACAGGATCCACTGGGATTTTGTGCGGGGTTTTGCATTACACTACCTCCAAAAAAATAATACAAAACACCACCCCATTTCTGGAGCGGTGTCTTGTTTAGATAGTTTTTAATTCTGTGCAATGAATATTTACATATCACCTGTCATAACTTGTGGCCACTTATTTCCACTTGTTACTTAATATTATCAGCTAGTATTTTGTTAGAATTGTTAGACATTGCCTTGGCAACCTCTGACTTTTTCCAACAAGGAGCTGATGATATCCATGGGGCTGTACCCTCTTCTGTATAAAGTAACTTAGCATAAGCCAGGTTACCCTCTACTGAATAGATATCCATTCCCAATTTCTTAGCACGCTTTGCGTGATAATATTCATTGACTTGAGCTATACCAATGTCTTGGCTGTTAGCTACTCCTCTAAGGGCTGTACCGTCTGCGTTAAACTGTCTAAATCTTGACTCACATTTAACGATCTCTGCCATTATAGGTGTATCCTTGAAATATAATCTAACCTTACTTTCTATTTCTGCGTTTCTATCAAGTTTCTTGGTCTTTGTTGCTGAGTTTGAATCATCTATTGATTCTGCTTCTGCTACCTTAATAAGACTAATGTTTCTTGAAGATGTTGCGGTTATTGATGCTTGTGTACTGGTTTCAGTTATCACAGCGTTTTCTGTTCCCACCATACCGGAAACAAGCATCGCCATACCTATTGTAAGTTGTAAAATAAAGAATCTGTTAGGTTTGTAATGCGTATGTCTTTGTCTGAGTTGCTATACGCTTGCACGGAACTTAAAAAGCACATTTCTGTGCTATGCCAATATACTAGCATGGCCAGCCTAATAAGTCAACCATTTTTAGGGTACTTTTACCCCCTAAAAACACCAAAGTGGGGCTATACATAAGGATATTATCAATACAACATAGTTGACCATGCGTCAATGTATGTGTTTTAGTTTTTAGCCTTATACATAGCCCTAAAATCCCAAAATGGCCAAATTGACCATTTTTACATTATCCACATCCCCCACCCTAAAATGCTTGACTTTAAAAATTAGCATCAACAAAATAAAACTGGACAACTCAGGCTAAAAGATGTCCTATTTTAGACAGCTATCCCCTTCTCTATTTAGGCTCTATTTTGCCTTCTTAGACGGCTTCTTCTTGTTTTGGAGTATAATATCATTCTGTAGGGTCAGTTCCCTCTTAAAGGTCAGACTAGCCTTAATTAAGCTATTTGTATCACAATTTAGAACGATATTTGCCGGTGCCTTATAGACCTTAAGTAAATAGACCAGGAAACCAAAGTTGAGCACTCCCAAAAGGATAGCTGTTATAAAAACCCAAAAATGTATTGATATTTTGCTCGTCATAGGTTATACTGATGACCACTTCTCATATGGCACCAGCTGGGATATCATCTCATGATCGCCCCAAAGAAGTCATAAAGATTTTATAAAGATTTCCCAAAGT
>CAIPFZ010000042.1 GCA_903864515.1 uncultured bacterium | reverse complement strand
ATTGAAAAATGTTCTACCTACTGGAAGCTTTCAAATGCAATATGCATTTAATGATGGGACCATAGTTGATGCTGTTGTTTTTGTGAAAGACAAAATAATCCCAGTGGATTCAAAATTTAGTTTGGAGAATTATAATAAGCTTTCCGCTGAAAGAGATCCTGTTGAAAAGGAGAGACTTGAGAAACAATTTAGAAATGATTTGAAGGCTAGAATCGATGAGACTTCAAAATATATTAAGCCTTCTGAAAATACTATGGAATTTGCTTTTATGTTTATTCCGCATGAAGCAATTTATTATGATCTGTTAGTTGCACAAGTTGGTTCAGTTAAAATTAATACTAGGGATTTAATTGAATACGCCTTTAAAGAGAAACATGTGATTATTACTTCACCAACTTCATTCTTGGCATATCTCCAGACTGTTCTTCAGGGATTAAAGGCTTTGCAAATTGAAGAGTCTGCAAAGGAAATTAGAAAAAGGGTGGAGGACTTGGGAAAGCATTTGGGTGCATATGAACAATTTATGCAATCACTTGGAAAATCTTTAGGAACCACAGTTAGTCATTACAACAAAGCACACAAAGAACTTGCAAAGGTAGATAAGGACGTTATGAGAATCACAGATGGAACTGTGATGGCAGAAATTGATCCCATTGTATTGGATAAGCCGGTTACTTCAGATGAAGAGTAGGTGAGGAGTGGTTTATTCCTCAGTTATTAAATCTAAGTTTATTGGAGGTGTATTTACGTTGCTTGGATTAAAATTATTGTATGTTTCTACACCGTAAAAGACTGCTAGTCCAAAAAAAATGATTATTATTAATAACAAAACAAACTTGGCGTGATCTTGATCCTTTACTAATTTAAGCTTAAGTAAGAGACCTAGGATAAATCCATATTCTTTTTTATCTTTAATAGCGGGCGCTTTTCCTAGGTATCTTCCGTTTGGACTATATCTTGGTTGACCAGCTTTATATTCTTCAAATTCTATGGGCATATTAGTTAAATTATAGCATAATATAGGGTAGTTGTTGCAAGCTTGATTATCCACAGACAATAGTGTATACTCTACATCCATATGGCTATAACTAATAAAATATCACCAAAAATCGCAAGTTCAGAGGGGGCTTTTGCCGTTATTAAAACTGGGGCAAAACAATATAGAGTTTCTGAAGGACTTATTATCAGTATGGAAATACTTAAGGGGGAACACGCTCTAGGAGAGAAAGTGGAGTTTACAGATGTGCTTCTTAAGGATGATGGAACCACTACAACTGTTGGAGCACCTATGATTACTGGAGCTAAGGTAGTAGGGGAGATTGTAGAGATTGGCAGATCACCTAAAGTTGTTGGAATGAGATACAAGCAAAAGTCACGTTCAAGATCAATGAAGTTTGGACACAGACAACCTTTCTTTAAGGTTAAGATTACAAACATCGCGTAATATCAATGTTTCAAAGAATTGCCTCAAGCCTCGAGCTTGGGGTTTTTCTTTTGAAAGAAAAGTACGTCCAAGCTATTGAACCATTACGACTGAATTGACATGTGCTATTATTTATTATATATTATTTTGGTATCTGGCATGTGTCCAGAATATACAGCTGAAAGGCTGTCATTGCACATTGAAACAAACACTCTGAAAGGAGTGTAAACTTGAAAGGGTTAGTATGAAAAAAACGACACGTATTATTGAGCTATTATTAGGTGGTAAGGGAAATAAGCAACGGGTATTTCCCAGCGAAGAACATACACAATATCTTCTCGCAACACTCATTAGTTCTGAAATGTCCTTCGAGTACAAAAAACTGGCTACGGAGGATCTAATCTACAGTCATGAAGCAGTAATGAATGCTGAACAGGTGGCGCAAGTTACCGAGGCACTCTTTCTCTGTCTGACAAAAGAGGGGTGTGATGAAGATGATCATTTTGCACACTATTGCAGTTTGATTAGGAGGGGATTGAATAAATCTGTCCCAACACGACACGGTGCGTTAATTGGTTCAATGCAAGCGGTTGCTTGGCTCTATGATAACCAATTGTGGGAAAAGCTTGATCTAGGGGTTTCATACATGGGATTTATCAATGGCTACTTTCTCGATAGCGATGAACCACAAGTGCGTTTTGACAATAAATTATCTGGGACATTCTCGAACATTTCCATGTCACTCGTGACTGCTTGTAAAAAGGGACTACCGGAATTCTTTCACTCGATGACAAGATATCCGATTGTCTGGAATCCGGTCCCTCCGCAAAAATCGCGCATTGGAGAATCTCCGCTTTTTCGGCAAATCATTGATGAAATCAGTTACCGAGCGTTCCTGTTGCTTGAGACCAACGAGAGACTCGCGCAATTGAACTCTATCCATAATCCGAAACCGACCATTGCCGGCTGATCGCTCTATTAACACCAACTTCATGCCACCATGTCCACAGAGACAGGGTGGCTGAATTTTTTATTAAATTATATTAATTAATGCCTATTCTCCAGCGCACTCTTCAGCGTATCCCCATCGGAATATTCCAACTCAGTTCCAGTTGAAAGACCACGACCAAGTGTTGTGATTTTAAACCCGCTTTTTTCTTTGTAAGGTCTAAGTAGGGTGTTTAGATAAAATGCCGTATGTTCACCTTCAGTATTAACACTTGTTGCAATTATTATTTCCTTTAAATCAGTGAGTTCTTCAACCCTGTAAAGCAATTCTCCTTGTCTGATTTTTTTGTGAGGTTCTTCATCTAAAATAGGTACTGTGTTTCCTAGAACAAAATATACTCCATTGTATGCTCTGCTTCTCTCAACTGCTAGTAAATCAATGTCTTTAACTACAATCATCAGAGTACTGTGATCACGGCTTGTGTTAGAGCATATTGGACATGGAACAATCATTTGCTTATTCTTGTTCTCAAAATATCTGTAACATTTATCACAAATTGAAACACCCCTTTTGATATTACTAATTGCATTGATAAGCTCTGCAATGTCCTCTTCATTTTCTTGTAAAATGTGATAGACAAAACGCTTGGCTTGTCTTGGGCCAATTCCTGGGAATTTCTTGAATATTTCAGATAGTTTATCTAGGGCATCCATATTTAGTGTTAGATTATTTTAACATGTATTTAGAGTAAAAGGCGGGGTGTTTATATGGGTGTACAGCTTATCCCTGCATGTGATCTTCAAAATCTCCAAAGTCACTCTTTTCAATTGAGATAAAGGATGTATGCTCACCGTCAAATTTAAGATTCACAACTCCAGTTGCACCATTTCTGTGCTTTTCAATTAGAATCTCAGCAATACCATCTCGTTCATTGTGTTCTTTGTATCTGTCCTCTCTGTGAATGAACATAACAACATCGGCGTCCTGCTCAATAGAACCAGAGTCACGGAGGTCAGAAAGACGAGGCTTTCCTCCACGTTGCTCAACGGCACGGGAGAGCTGTGACAGGGCAAGAACCGGAACATCCATCTCACGTGCTAGGTGTTTAAGGGAGCGAGAGATTTCTGTAATCTGTTGCACTAGGTTATCTGACGCCTTTGCACCGGTTGGGGACATGAGCTGCAAGTAGTCAACAATAATAAGTCCCAGACCCTTTTCTGATTTAATTCTTCTGGCGAAGCTTCTCATTTTAACAATATTGTTTCCAGCTTGATCGTCAATGTAGATTGGTGCATCACCTAATTTTCCTAGACCAAGTTGCAACATCTCAAAGTCATTATCATTTAGATTCTTTGCAGTTCTAATTTTCCATGAATCAACACGAGATGCTGCGGAGAGCATTCTCTGTGCCAACTGTTGCGCACTCATTTCCAATGAGAAGATACAAACTGGCACCTTACATTCAACTGCAGCGTGACGGGCAATGTCTAGCGCAAAAGATGTCTTTCCAACGGAAGGACGGGCAGCGAGGATAATAAGGTCTGATTTTTGTAGACCAGCTAGTTTATTATCCAAGTCTCTAAAGCCTGTTGGAACTCCTCTAACTTCATTTGGAGAATTGTGAAGCTTGTCAATGTTATTCCACGTTTCTTCCAGAGCACTTTTAAGATCAGTAAATTTCTTGGCGTTTCCGACGTTAGTTAGCTCAAAAACTTTTTTCTCTGCGAGGTCAAGAATTTCATCAAGATCTCCTTGCTCATCAAAACCAAGTTGGGAGATAAACTCAGATGCGCCAATTAGGTTTCTCATCATGAACTTCTTTCTAACAAGACCTGCATAGTGTTCAATATTTGCAGAAGAGGGAACAGAGTGGACGAGCTCAGTTAGGTAACTTGCGCCACCAATTTGATCAAGAATTCCTTGCTCCTCAATTTTTGCTCTCACTGACAAAAGATCAATCGGTTCATGCTTACTTGATAGTTCAAGCATCGCTAGGAAAATCATCCTGTGCTTTTCACTGTAAAATGACTCAGCCTTAATTAAATCTGATATGTCTATAATAGCTTCCTGTCTAAGCATGACAGAACCTAAGACTGCCTGCTCAGCTTCTATACTGTGTGGAGGTATACGCAATTCTCTTCTATTGTGAAAAGGCTCCACTTTATTAGAATTATATCCACCTTTTCTGTATGAATTTGTGTCTGTAGCCATAATGTTTCAATTTTAGCATACCCTGAAGAATAAAAAATAATTATTTATGGCAAAAAAGCCTAAAATGGAGTAAAAGATGTTTACAAGATGTGTATAACAAATATACTAATTATGAAAATTTTACTGTCTAATTTACAGCCCTAATAATATGAATAAATTAGGATTTTTTGTGTTTCCTAGAATCTAGCAGATGTCTTTTAATCATCCTTGTCAAGACTGCCATAACTACAACAAATATTATGTAACCAATAATAAAGGGATATGGACCTGTGTAATTACCATCCTGCGCAATTGCGTAGATTACTAAAACAATAATCCATGACACTGTTGAAATGGTAGAAATTAACACAATCTCTTCTCCGTGATGTAAATGATGATTGGAAAGATGCACATGATCATTTTGATGTCTAAGTAATGCAGGGATGTGGATTTTTCTTAGAGTGATTGAACATATTAATGCGGCGATAGTAAAGACAATTGTTATGAACGAAAATGAAATGAAATTATCAAGAATTGAATTTTGAATTGAGAATAAGATTATACTTTGAATGAAAATCGCAAAACATGCTGATACTATACTAAGCAAGCTTAATCTTCTAACCATTAAAATCTCCTTAGGTCTTAATTTACTGTGACTTAAGGAAGAGATAAAAAATAAATCTATAATGAGCGCTCCAGCTGCACCAAGTGAAATAGCTACCAGCTGTAGTGTTGTTAAGGTTATGATTGTGTTCATGTATAAATTATAGCAATTAATTAAAAATCAATCCATTAAATTCTGAATATTAGCCGTCCATGTTGTCATTAAGGTGACTGCAAAAAACAAAAATAAATGATAGACTCTCTGTATTATGAATAAGAAGGATTTTGAATCTTCATTTTTACCAAAACTACCTGATTCACCTGGAGTATATCTTTTTAAAAAAGGTAGGGATATTATCTATGTTGGAAAGGCTACTAGCCTAAAACAGCGTGTTCGTAGTTATTTTTCAAATGACCTTATTAAAACTAGGGGGCGCTTGTTGGTTGATATGGTTACTTTATCAGATGAGATTGAATTTAAAGAAACAGACTCTGTGCTGGAGGCTTTAATTTTAGAGGCTCATCTAATAAAGGAAAAACAACCAAAATATAATACCAAGGATAAGGATAATAAAAGTTATAATTATGTGGTAATAACAAAGGAAGACTATCCAAGAGTTTTGGTTGTTCGAGGTAGGACATTAAAACAGGATTTAGACAAACAAAATGAATACAAGAATGTGTTCGGTCCATATCCTTACGGTGGGGAATTAAAAGAGGCTCTTAAAATTGTAAGAAAGATTTTTCCATTTAGAGACAAATGTACCCCATTTGTTGACGGTTCTAAGTTTAATCCAAGACCATGTTTCAATAGAATGATAGGGCTTTGTCCTGGCGTTTGTACGGGAGAAATATCAAAAAAAGATTATGGTATACAGATTAAAAATATAGAGATGTTTTTTGAAGGAAGAAAAAAAATTCTTCTGAATAGTTTGGAGAAACAGATGCTTAAATTATCTAAGGAGCAAAAATTTGAAAAGGCAAATGAAATAAAAAGATCTATTTTTGCTCTAAATCATATTCAGGATGTTTCTCTGATTAAAAACGTAAACCTAGAAGAAGATAATTTTAAGACTGTCTTGGGGGACGTTGGTGGAAGTGATGCATTGGGTATAAGAATTGAAGCCTATGACATAGCTCATATGTCTGGTAAAAACATGGTTGGAACAATGGTTGTCATGGAAGGCGGAGAGTTAAAAAAGAATTTATATAGAAAATTTATAATAAATAATTTCGATAAAGCTAATGACAGCGGAGCGCTTAAGGAAATGCTTGAAAGAAGAATTCAGCATAAGGAATGGGGTATTCCAAATATTGTTGTACTTGATGGTAATGAGGTTCAGTTGAAAACAGCACAGGATGCTTGGAGTTTTGCATCTGAGGAGATTGGTAATAGGGAATCAGGTATATTATTCTGTAGCGTTGTAAAGGATAAAAGCCATAAAGCTAAGGATGTATTGTTCTTAAATATAGAATCGTGGAAGAATCTTGAGAAAATTAATAATTCAGAAGGAGGTGCTTTGATTGATAAAATTAGAGAGCAAATTATTAAGATTAATCATGAATCACATAGATTTACCATAGCATTTCACAAAAAAAGAAGAACCAATAGTTTTTTGTAGATTACAGCCCGTCTCCACAGTCTCTATCTTGGGAAATTCATTACTTATAATTAAATACTTATACACTTATTTTTGTGGACGTCGTCAATAAAGTGAATTATAATTAGTGTATGAAAATTTCTTTCAAAAAGTCAATTTATTTTTGTTTAATTTTAACCGTCTTTTTTCTCATAGTTTTTTTAAAAACCAGTACTTCTAATGCAGAGAATGTAGATAGTTATTTTGCGACAACAACAAATATTGAGTGTTCAGATTATTATCATTTTGGATCAGTGAAGGTTGATGTAAAACCATTGTTGAATCAATCAGTTGCTGGAGCTGGTATGGCTTTTACGGGATCGATTTTGAATACAAATTCATATCCAATAGTTAACGGTAAATTGTACGTTAAGATATTTAGAGATAGGTCCATACAAGATAATAACGGCCCAGATGTTTTGGATGCTTTTATGGTAAAAGATGGAATCTCTCTTGATGCTGGAGCTAGTCTGCCTATTGATTTTCAATGGAAAATTCCAGCTTATGCGCTTGGTGGAAATTACAAAGTTGCTACATACTTTGTGACTAGTGATAAATTCAATTTAGCTGGACTTAGTTTTACTGATGATGTTGTGGGTGGTCTTTCTAGCTTTACCGTCAAAGGTCAGCAAAATAAAGGGGTATTTTTTAAGAAAGATGGTGTAAGGATTAATGATAGGACTTATGGTTTTGCCTCTTATCCACCAGTTGTGGATGCAACAAGTCCTGTTTCAATCAAGGTTCCTGTTTCAAACACTACAGATAAAAGGCATGCTGTTGTTATTGAAACTAATGTATATAAATGGGACGCCCAAGATTCAGCAAATAAAATTGATACACAAAAGCGTGTCTTGGTAATTGAACCTGGAAAGGTGCTTAATCTACCGATTGATGTGCGGGATAATGGGTCATCAGTATATTATACGGAGGTTGTTCTAAAGTATATGGATAGTAAGTCTATCTTGGGAATAAGGTTTGTCAGAGATAGTGTTGTAATGCCAAGAATTAACTTTCCATCCATAGCGTCATATCCTCTTTTGGCTGGTAAAGAAAATAAAATATTCTCCTGTTTCCATAATGCATCAAATAGTAATTTGCCAATTGATGGTAAATTGAAGATGGAAGTATTATCAAATGATGATGAAATAATTTTATCGTATGAATATAATGGTAATATTATAGGTGAAATGAGTGGTGTCGCTCAGAATTTCACTCCAAAATCTACTTTCAAAAACTTCAAAATCCACGCCTCATTATTCATTGGTGATAATTTAGTTGATGAAGTTTATGTACCATATGATTGTAATCTTATTAGTCCCGGAAAGTGTAGTAGCTTTGACTTCATTTCTATAACTTCAAACAAGTGGATTATGATAACACTTGGTATATTAGGTTTATTAATACTTCTATCAGCAATATCATTTGTGGTGTATAAGAGATTTTATCCAAAGAAGTTGTTGTCAAAAATTATGAAAAATAAATTAAAAATATTAATTATTGCACTGTCTCTAGCTTCATCTATGCTTTTGACATCTGGTGTTTATGCACAGACTTATGATAGTGGAACAGGATATGATAGTGGTAGTGGTAGCGATAGTGGTAGTGATAGCGGTTATGACGATGTTTATACCGGTGGTGATGATGGTTGTTTTCAAGTGACAGATTGGAATCCAAAAGAAGATATAATTTGTATTGATCAAGAAGATTGTAACCCTTGGCCGAAGGATACAGTTTTTGTAAATTTTCAGGGTTCCAGATTGAATGAGGTTGCTAACGTAAAGGTTACGAGTTATCAACCTGTTTGGGGTGAGGGTCCAAGAGATGGTGGTGTGAGTTTTGCACACCGTACTCCTTTTCAAAGCCCTAGTCTGATAACACTAGAAATGCAACGTTTAATGAGTGATGAAGCAAGGCCTTTTATAACACTAGAGGGTCTTGATGTGAATAAAAAATGTATTGCAACATATCGCTTTAAGTTTAAATGCTTGCCACCTAACGTACAAACTATAAGTCCTGGAAGCGGGCCAACTACTGGTGGAACGATAGTTACTCTTACTGGAGAGAATTTGAAATTTGTTAAGAGTCTGACTCTTGGTAATATTACTATACCAAAATCTAGTTTCTTGGAGCGTACAAATAATAGAATTATGTTTGAAACTCCTAGATCAAGTGCTGGTTGGAAAGATATGTGGGTCAATACTATTTGTTGGGAAGGACAAAGTCAATTAATTAGAAACGCCTTTCTTTTTATTGGTATTGATGAAGATACTTCTGATGTTCCACCTCCACCCCCACCTATTTATTTTTGGACACCTTACAACTATGGAGCGTCCATTTTTAATCCCTCTGGAAGTAGCACCGCGCTCTATTACTGGGCAACAACATCCATCACTAGTAATCTAGACGGAGGTAGATGGGCTAAGGCGCTTGATAATTTTTCTTCTCAAATAAATTATGATTCTTCTGTTAGATATGAAGACGGTAAGCTTGTAAAGGAGGGTGATACAATGCCACTTCTAACAAAATTATATTTTAATTTTGATAGGACTTCATCAACTTCAACTAATATATCTTGGAATGGTACTGGTTATACGGAAGATACACCTCTTGGATCTTGGATTGATAACGCTGCGTATCCGAGTGGTCAGGTTTGTAGCCCAGGTCTTAGTGGTAAAAATTTTGTTACCACAGTACCTTTTGTTGATGTTGCCGATGGAAATAAAACTAAAAATATTGATGTCTTTATACCGCTTTCCGTCAAACCTCCAGATAAGAAAATTGCATTCAGTGACAATCTTGTAACTAATCCTCCAAATACAGTGGCTAATGACATATTAAGTCCCGATGAAGATAATTGGGAATGTGAGTATCCAGGTAGAAGTTTCTGTAAACCTCTTAACTCTGGAAATAAAAAGATAAATATGTTCTATTCTCCAACATATGGTTATTTCTATTACGGATGGAGATGGTCTGCAAATCCAAATGTTTGTTATACAAATAATATAGCTCTCCATGAAATAACGACAATGACGGTTAATCCCTGGCCTTATCCAACAACAGATACAGGTGTGGACACATGTATTGTAGGTAATGGTAATTGCGATGTGACTTTTGGTGGATTGCGTCTTACTGCTGGTGATAGGAATATTGTAAGATGTTCTGCTTCTTATCCATATTATAATCCACAAACAAACAAGTGTTATGCTACAAAGGCAGATTATCTTGCGTCTAGAAAAACAGATTCAAATATTCCTGTCACAAACGCTCCTGGCGAATACACTAATCCCTATAGACTTGATTTCAGAGAATCATTATACAGTCTAAATGTGAACATCTCCGGTGCACCTACAAACAGAAAACCTTCAAGCCCAGTTATTACAGGACCTGACTCTGTGCGTATAAATCAACAAGCAACATATTCCGCAGTATCTAATGTAATAACCGCAAAGGGTGAATCTAAGTCAATGCTTGGTTCAGTAATTTTTGCTGTGAAAAAAGTATTTGCACAAGCGCAGACCTCCAAAGTTTATTATCTATTTGATTGGGATAATGATGGAACAGGTGATAGTACTGGAGATTTTAATTCTCCTGAGGTTGAGTATGGTGTTTCTGTATCATCTTCAAATGCGTGGAGTGCACTAGGTACTTCTACTTTTGCTGTAAGGGCAGTAGATACCGTGAGTCATACACCTTCAGAATGGGTAAGAAAGGATATTTTAATATTACCAGCTGAAGATGCTGTAACATTGGAAAGACCAGAGCCTACCGCTACTTACTGTCAAAGTAATTTAAATATCTCTTGGACTCAAGTTCTAAATGCTGATGGATATATTGTATATAAGAATGGAGCATCAACAGGCTCTGATGTTGGGTCAGCATTAACTTGGTCAGATACAGGTTTCAGTTCAGCCTCTGATTCATATACTATACAAGCATATAAGGTTGGTCCACCTGATGCGGTCTCAGAACAAAGTGTTATTTTGAGTCTTGGTAGTAGTAACATAACCCAAAATTGTCCACCTATAACTACAATTAGTTCTGGGGTGACGGAAGGGATTAAGTTTTATGCAAATCCAAATTGGGCAGGTACTGATAATAAATGTAAGTTCAATGGTTATGTTAAATCTATTGTTAAAGATGGTGACGGAAATACCTATAATGATGTAACAGTAAACTCTTGTTATGTTGATAATAGTGCTACCGGTGTATCGGTTTCACCTGTTGACTCATTTATAATAAAAGGTGTTATTGGTAAGCATACTCTATACTGTGATTTGAATTACGTTGGAGGAACAAAGTCTGATGGAACAGCTATTGAACCTGGAGGCCTTTCAGCTTCTCTGCCCGCTAGATGTTCAAAAGCTCCAACTGTAATAGAGAGGTAATCAGATTATTTACCTGAAAGTATTGTAAATGATCTTTACAGCAAAATTTCAACACTAAAAATGTTGGAATTTTTGTTTTGTGGATAATTATGCTTTTCGTCGTGCTATAATTCAAATATGTTATATAGAACAAAAACTAAAGTAGGAGTTCTGCGAGGTGGGCCATCCCAAGAATATGATATATCTCTAACTACAGGGAAGCATATTTTAAGTCTACTTAAAAAAGAGCCGTTATGTGAAGAATATGAACCTGTTGATATATTTGTAGATAGAGACAGTGTTTGGCATGTTGCAGGCTCTCCTGTGACGCCTGAGGAGGCAGTTAGTAGGGTGGATGTCTTATTTAATGCTATGCATGGAGCATACGGTGGAGATGGAAGGGTACAGGGGATATTAGATTCATTTGCAAAGCCATATACTGGTACAAAAGCATTGGGTTCTGCAATGGCATTAAATAAAGCTTTAGCAAAAGAGCATTTCAAAAATCTTGGAATCAAATCTCCATATTATAAAGAAATAAAAATAAAGTTGGATGAAGATGTGGAGCCTATCGCACATGATCTATTTAAAAGTTTTCCTATGCCAGTGATTGTTAAGCCTAGAAGTTCCGGTTCTTCTCTTGGTGTTTCTGTTGCTAATAATTTTCACGAATTAATTGACGCACTTGAACACACTAGAGGATTTAGTGAAGAAATTGTAGTAGAGGAGTACTTGACTGGCAAGGAAATCATCTCTGGTTTCATTGAAGACTTCAGAGGTCAAGATTTGTACAATACAATTCCAGTTCAAGTTAAGCATAGTGAAAAAAGTGGGGGACATTTTAATTGGTCAGCTAAAAATTCTGGATCGTATAATTATGAAGCTCCCGCAATGATTACAGAAGAGGAGAAGGGGATAATAGAGAATGCAGTAAGGAGTATTAAAGAGTATTTTAACCTTAGACATTATGGTACTTTTGACTTTTTGATACACCCAAGACGTGGGGTATATTTATTAGAGGTTAATACCCAGCCAAGTCTACAAGAGGAGGCAACCATCTTTAAATCACTTAGCTCTGTTGGGGTAAAAGCGCATGAGTTTCTTGGCCATATTTTGAAGCTTGCATTAGGAAGGAAATAGAGCTATAATACTTTCACAATTAAATAAACAAAAAAACAAAACGGGCCCGTAGCTCATCTGGTAGAGCACCTCACTTGCACTGAGGGGGTGGCAGGTTCGAGTCCTGTCGGGTCCACAGATTCACTCAAAATCTCCCTGCCATGAAAAGCACGGAGATTTTCTTCTGAAAATTCGATTTCCGTCGACAGGAAATCGCCTGCTCGTTGCAACTCGCAAGGCATTCAATAGGGTCGGAGTTTTTCGTTCCTTAGGAACTATAAAATGAAGGCTGTTGAAAATGATTAGAATAAAGTGTGACTATGGACAGAATATAAATATGTGTTAAAGTATACAGTGTAATTGAACCTTGAGGAATTAAGTGTTTTGACTGCATCTTTGAGGATATTTATGAATCTTGAAAAATGCAGTCATGAACAGAGCTGCAGAAAATAACACCAACCCCATACATCAATGAGATTACTGTCCGTTATTGAATCAACCTCATCATCTGTAACTGGCCTAATCTAATATTGGCTGGTATGCTGATTATGGGCATTTTCATCATCATGATTTGGCCTATGATATCCGCAATGCCAAAATCGGTCTTGATGTGGTCGTGTCTGGCTGTCGTTGCTATGAATGTTGCCCTCGTGGGTTTCGTTCTGTACAAGGCCGATCAAAATACGCCCCTTGGGGCGTCATCGGAATCCTACATGGCTATCGAGGTTAAGGCATGGTGATGACAATTGACCCTCCCCACAAGTGAAGTCTTCCGAGGACTCGCTTGTGGCGGAGGTTTTTCTATTTCAATATTTCTCTCAAACATCTCAACTCCTCCACAATTCGGTTCATAAAATCTAGACTGTAGTCCACAGATTTCCTCAAAACATCCTCCTACTATTGGGAACATTGCGAGTTGCAACGAGTGCGGCAGTTGCGGTTTTTAATAGAAGTGATTTAATTATGGTATGAAAAAAATATTAATTTTGGGTGCATTTATGCTATTCGGCTTTTTCTCCCAAGTTTCCATGGTTTATGCGGTCCATGTAAATGGCTATTATCGTAGCAATGGTACTTATGTCAATAGTTATGAAAGGACAGCTCCAGACAGTAGCCCTTATAATAACTACAGCTACCCTGGAAATTATAATCCAAATACGGGAAGTATAACGGGTGGTAACGCATCAACTTATCTAAATAATTACTACAATTCATCTTCGTATAGTAGTGGTTATTCAGCGCCTAGTAGCTACAGTAGTTATACAGCAACACCCTCATGTCCTTTGAATTCTTATAGTAGCGGATCTTCTTGTAAATGTAACTATGGATATGTCGTAAGTGGTGGTAGTTGCGTTTCTGCAGACTCATTATGTTGGGATAGCGCAGGCTATGGTTCTTCATACGATTCTTTATCGGGAAATTGCAAGTGTAAGTCTGGTTATGTGATAGGTACATCAGGAAAATGCGAGATAGCCAGTCTGGTTTGTTCAGCTAAAATTGGTTTGATGTCTCAATACAATAGCATCTCTGGAAACTGTGAATGTATGTCAGGGTATGAGTTTGATGGCTCAACTTGTATCTACAAAAAACCAAGTTATTCTTACCCAACGACTTATAGTCAAAGTTCTTCATGTCCTGTAAATTCACATGTATCTACAGTTGATTCTACGAAATGTTTTTGTGACACAGGTTATAAAGGTAATCTAACCAATGATGGATGTGTCTATGATATTACAAGTACTATTGTTCAAGCTGTTACGAGTTCATCTCAATCAACAACAACACCATCTTATTTATTCACAAAGGAACTAAGTAGTGGTTCTACTGGTGCCGACGTTGTTGCACTTCAGACTTTCCTTATTGGTAGGGGTTTACTTACTCTACCTACTGGGGTGAGTGTGGGCTCTTTTGGTAGGTTAACGATGACATCAGTAAAGGCATATCAAGCCATAAAAGGTATTAGAATTACAGGGCAAGTTGGTCCACTTACAATTACGGCATTGAATGCTGATTTAAATAATAAATAAAATATATGAAAGAAAAAATACTTAAAATAATATTACTAGTGGCTGTCTTTATAATATCGATGACAATCTTTGCAGAATTCATTGGTCCATACGATGATGGAGAGACGTTCTTTTCCGCTTTGGCGACGACTTATATTTTTTATTACTACAATGGAAGAAAAAAGTAAAAATTTAATCATACTTCTTCTTATAATTGTAGTGCTGTTGTTATGGAATGATTACAGCAAGCTTAGAGAAGAGAATCGTAATAATCTTAGCAAACTTAATGATTTTGAGAGTTCGTTGGATGACGCAAATGACAATATAGATCAACTTAATAGTAGTATTGATGATGCAAAAAGTTACACTTGGTCTAACTATGAAGATATGGGATCAGCTTTGGATGACTTAGAAACAATAGATCGATAATATTCATCTACCGAATAATCTTAAAATATGATTTAATTATATATATGAAAAAACTTTTAATTTCAGCTGTGATAATAGGCTCTATTTTTACAGGTGTTGTTGGTAATGTTGAAGCAAAAACAAAGTCTAAAACAGTAAGTTATTATGGTCCCACTGCATTGTGTAAAGACGGTACATACAGCTATAATGCTACCCATAGGGGAGCATGCTCTTGGCATAAGGGAGTTAGAACTTGGTATAAATAAAATGACATGGGATTACGTGAAATTATTAGTAAATTGCATTCATTGGTCTTAAATCGACAACCTTTTAGTGAAGAGTCGCAAGTTGTATATTTCATGGTCGAAATAAGAAAGATTTTAGAACGAGAATGTGGGGAAGAAACAAATCTTTCGTACCCATTAATTAAATTCTATTGTGATTGGGTTTTACATACTGAAAAGACAAAAATAACTCCAGAAATTAAAGAAATTATAAATAGAATAGATTCTGAAATTCCTGTCATCGGTGAAGTGGCTGATAGACAACAAATATCTCAAGCCTTGAGCTTTATAAGAATGAGTGAGTTGGCAGAAGAATTAAAGCGCTTTTTCTATAATTTTGGAATACCTCCAACTACGATAGATGAGCCAAATTGGACATCATTTGTAAAACTTCTTATCAGTATTTTGGTAGATCAGCCAATTATACTTAGGGATGGAAACATTAAATCTTTTTCATTCATTTTGACGGGGCAAGGTGAAGCATCTTGGTTTATTGAATTTAAGGAATCAGTAAATAAACATGATTGTTTTTATGAAATCTTGTCAATTAATGATGATTCTAGTTATTCGTTCTATGAGGAGGTTGGGGATCGTGTATTTTGAATCAACCCAATATTTTCTTTAAATAGTGCAACTCCTCCACAATTCGGTTCGTAAAATCTAAACTAAAGTCCACCGTAGAAAACAAAACCGCTTTGGTGGTTTTCTTGCACTTGTGATTGATTTTAAACATTAAATATACTAGTATGAAATCGACAAAATGCAACTTTGCTTTGCAAGCTAAGATAACATGGGTCCGAATCCTTTGTTTGCATAAGTCAGGCCCTTTCTGCCAGCCGGCGGAGAGGGTCTCCCTCTATATCAATATTTCTCTCAAATACCCCAACTCTTCCATAATTCGGTTCGTAAAATATAAATAAATTTACATATACTATAATTAAAATTCAAGACTCGCAAAATTTGACTTTTTCACTTAGAAGACTATAATACTTCTATTAGTGGCTTAGGCCTCCGAGAAAACCCTCTTCATTTGTAAGGGGGTTTTCGATTGTATTAAATATGTATTTGTAATAATTACACTCTATCTGCGTCTTTATATTTGTATGAATAATACAACACAACAACTGAATAATAACTGGATAAACAGACTGAACACCTCTGTCTCTTTTGTCATGTCATATGTGATTCCAGCGAGTTATTTGCTTATATTAAGCCGAGGCAGTTGTAGTAAGTGTATATATTAATTTATCTCCATTGTAACTAGAAAAGCATCGGCTCAATAGAAGCCGGTGCTTTTTTTGAGAAAAGAAAAACAAACAATAGAAAGAACATTAACAAATGAATACAAATAGAAAGCTAGAGAACAACCTTAATCTTATAAGGTTCTACATGTTTTTTGGAGACCCATTGTTTTGGGGTCCAGTCCTAATTCTATCTCTTCAGAAACTCGCACATATGAGTCTTGCTCAAATTTATACGCTTGAAGCTGTGTGTACTGTGTTTGGATTGATTGTGGATATTCCAACTGGGGCTTTGTCAGATATTGTTGGCAGGAAGAAGATGCTTGTAACCGCACAAATTATTTTCTTCATTTCATTTTTTGGCTTTGTCTTTTTGGAACAACCTTGGCATGCATGGGTTTCCAATTTACTTTGGATGATTGCACTTGCATTGAAATCTGGAACAGATAAGGCACTCATTCAAGAGACGTGTATAGCGCTAGGGAAGGAAGAAGGGTATTATCGTAAGTTTATTGGTAAGAATTTGGGGTACAAATTATTTATTGCAGCATTATGTGCTCCAGTTACATCATGGCTTGCATCTTCAGATCTTAGACTTCCACTTTATTGTTCAATTCCTTTTCTGATTATTCCACTTGTTTGCACTTTTTTCTTTTGTGAACCACCTCGTCAAAAGCGAGAGTTTACACTAAGAGAAAACTTGAATCAAATGGGACGAGGTATTAAGTATGTACTAAATGACGGTAGAATTATTTGGATTACGATGTATACATGTGTAATCAGTACTGTCTCCCACATATGGTTTTTCACCTATAATCCATATTTTGAAAAGGTTGGAATGCAGATTCAAGATTTTGGCTGGGTATTTTTTGTTCTAAATCTTGTAGCATTCATTTCAAGCTATTGGGGAGAAAGAGTTGAGAAAAAAATTGGATACTTTGGTACTATGTTAATTCTAATGCCAATGATGGGTATACCTTTAATATTTATGGGTATATTTCCAATACCAATTATGGCCTACTGTGTAGTGTTTCAGAATGTGGTCAGGGGGATGTATGCTCCATTCGTTGATAATTTGACGAGTAAATTTCTGAACGATGAAACTAGAGCCACCGCGCTCTCTGTTCAGTCATCAGTTGTTTCCTCTGTCGGAGCTTTGTCAATGTGGGTCTTTGGTTTGATTATTGAGAGTCACGGTCTCATGAATTCACTGACACTTCTTGGTGTAGTCACTATTTTCACATTTATTGTGCTAATTAGTTTCTGGTTCAAATTGTTTGATAAAAATAGTCGATGAAATCTATTAAAAAACGTCAAGCGCACGACCGGAAGGTACGGCGCTTTTTTATATAGGATATGTTATAACAACTCTTTATGAAAACTGATTTGTTTATGTTAAAATTGTAATTAATGAAAAAGACATCTTATTTTATCGTGGTACTGTTGTTTTTAATTACTTTCAAGAATTCCTATGCGCAAGATGATAAAAATTATTACTATAAAAAATTTGATGCAAATATAACAGTTCAGAAAGATTCGATTCTCAATGTTGAGGAGTTGCAAACTTATTCATATAAAGGAGAATTTCATAAGGGATATAGAAATATTCCTCTAGATAAGGTAAGTGACATATCAAATGTGGAAGTAATAGATGGAGAGACAGGTAAACCTTTACAGTATTCTCCAGATGCTTTAGATAAATTATCACCTACAAGTTGGAATAAATATACATACTATAAGGAAAATGGAGACATGGTTATTGAGTGGTATTATAATCTTTCTGACACAGATCATCTTTGGATTTTAAAATATAATGTATATGGTGGACTTGGGTTTTATAAAGAGCGCGATGAAGTTTATTGGAATATCTTCACTGATTACGATGTTCCTATAGCTTCTTCTACGGTTCGCGTTATTTTACCTCATAATAATTTTGTATCTTCAGATTTTACAGCTACAGCTTATACGACTGACATCACAAACAATCCGCAAAAATGGTATAGGAATTCTGATGGGGTATTTGAATATTTTACAGCAGGACCTTTTTTACCCAAGCAATCTTTTACGGTTGCTCTAGGTTGGCCAAAGGGCCTTATTGATGAGTCAAGTTTTTGGAAATATTGGTTTTCTAAAAACTGGCCACACCTTGCTTCATTATTTATCTTTCTTGGCACTTTAATTTTTCTGTTTATTTACTGGTTGATTAAGGAGAAATTTAAAAAGGGTAGGGGAACAATAATCGCTGAGTATGAACCTCCTCATAATTTACCACCAGCTATGGCAGAATTGATTGTCACAGAAAAAAGCACCCCTCGTGCATGGTCTGCAACTATTGTTGATTTGGCTGTTAGAGGTTATGTGAAGATAATTGAAGAGGAGACTTTGCCTCTTTCCAAAATAATTAAAATAATACTTTATTCAATTTCAGTAATATTTTTCTATATATATGCCAAGATTTTGTTGGCGGGTTTGGGAATGAAATTTATTGGAATATTTATTGTTGTTGTGATATTTGCAATACTTGTCAGCGCTTTTCAAAAAAATGGTAAAAACTATAAAATTGTAAAATTGAAAAATTTTGCATCAGATGAAAAATTACAAGATTATGAGAAAGAGTTTTTGCGAATTCTATTTCATGGAAGAGAAAGTTTTTCTACGTCTAAGATGAAATTGTCAGAAAGTTCAGTAAAAAGGGAGATGTATAGAGATATGGTTGATTTAAAAAAGGATCTCTTGGCTGAGCTTAGTATTGATGAATCCGTCTCGTACGATGTCCCAATTAAAGGAAAAAATATTTTTGATTCACAATACATATTGTCCATTTTTGCTTTCATATTATTCAGTATTATAGTCTCTCAATCCAATAATATATCTGCATACGCCGGATTGGTAGTGGTCGTAATTTGGGCAATTGTTACATTGATAATTTCTATTAAATATAATCCAAGGCTTTCAAAAGAGGGTAGAATTTTTAAAGAGGAATGGTTGGGTTTTAAATTGTATTTAGAAACTGCTGAAAGGTACAGAATGCAAAACCTTACACCGGAGATATTTGAAAAATATTTGCCATATGCAATTATCTTTAAGATAGAGAAGGAGTGGGCAAAAAACTTTGATTCAATTATTACCTCAGAACCTGTATGGTATGGGCATACAGTTCATGGGGGTCATGTTGGTGGCGTAACCAACTTCTCAGCTTCATCATTCTCAACATCTTTTAGCTCTAGCCTCTCATCCGCATTCGCATCCTCTGGTGCAAGTGGCGCTTCAGGTGGGGGAGGAAGTGCTGGAGGTGGGGGTGGTGGTGGAGGAGGTGGGGCTAGTTAGGATAAAGTTTTTTAATAACGAGTGTGCGTTGACAAAGTCTAGTATCTATTTTACTATGTAAAAGCCTAGTACAAACTGCCGTCTTTATAAACGGTTCAAAATTCAACAATCAAATAAAAATCGGTATGAACGAATATTCTGATATGGTTAAAAGTCTGGTAAAATTTGGTGCTTCTAACTCTGAGATTAGCCTGAAGCTTGGGTCTCTGGGCATGAGCGTTGATCAATCAACTATTGCAAGGTGGGTCAAAACAAAAAACCCTGGTGACAAAATGTATGAAAATGTTGCCGCTGCGCTTAAACTACTTTCTGAATCAAGATCTGCCTTTGAGAAATTCAGGACTCTTAGTGATATTCAAGTTTTTCTTGCATCGGTCTTTGCATTAAAAACCGTGGAGTCTCTAAGGGGTGTTGCTGAGTTTGACTTGATTACGATGATTCAAGAGCTTCAAAGCGAAGGTGTGAAAAACTTGACGGTATTTCAACTGTTGGAGGCTATAACTTATGCTGTAACTGCGTTTGATATTAGTCCTAAAAGGATCGCTAAATACCTTAGACTGCAGCAGGGGTGACCACACTTCTTGACGCTGGCGGGTAAGGTGCGAATATTAAATAATCTGCAGGGAGATAGCTCAAGATAATCGGTGGAGAAAACCATCTATAGCGTAAGTCTGCAAAAATCAACTGAGTCACCCAAAAGGGTGGCTCTTTGTATTTGTAATAATCCCGCCCTTTCTACGTCATTATATTTGTTAGTAGATTTTTTAGATTCAACCCACAGGCCCTAGAACCTAGTTCGTTGACATTTATTGGATACTACGACTATTATTAACCATTATAAATCATGATAAATACGCAAAATCAATTCAATATTTCAGGAGACGACAGTCAAAATGATCGCGCTTATTTTACCGTGTCTTCAAATGGTTATTTAGCATCTCTATCAAATATTGGTAAATTACGCTGTGTTCAAAGGATTTAAGGATTAATCAAATCTTTAAATGATTAAAACACCGCGTAACAGCGGTGTTTTTAGTTCTTTACAACAACCTGTCAGGTGAGTTCCGCGGGGATTCTGTTGAATCCTCAGTAAATGCACCTTACAATTCAATACAACAAACAAAAAACACAAAAAAAGAAAGGAAACGGTAGAAAATGAAAACGGATATCAAATCAAAAAAAGGTGGGCTTAATCCACTCTTCTACCTCTTTAAAGAGGTGTGGCACTATTCGGAAGGCAATAGGAGGAACGTTGTTCTAGTATGGGCGATATTTGTCCTTGCAGAGAGCTTCAGTACTATTGTCCAACCGCAGATTTGGGCCAAAATTATGGATATTGTCCAGAGCGAGGGGGTAACTTCAGATAATATCTGGGTCCTTATCTTGCTTTTGGTGGGAACACTGGTTGCGAGTGCGATATTTTGGCTAATGCACGGCCCAGCAAGGGTGATGGAGACGACAAATGGATTCAAGGTTCGCCTTGCGTATAGAAAACATCTCCTTCGAGGTGTTATGACACTTCCATTGGAATGGCATGCGAATCAGCATTCAGGAGAGATAATTGATAAAATTGAGAAGGGTATTCAAGCTCTGTATCAATTTACAAAAAACTCTTTTGAAATAATTTATGCGATTGTCCGATTCATCGGTAGTTTCATAATGTTGGCGTATCTCTTTCCACCCTCGGCTGGCGTTGTGATTGTCATGCTTATATTTACGTTCTGGATTGTCACACGCTTTGATAAGGTGTTGATTGTGCAGTATCGTGAGCTGAACAAGAATGAAAATAAGATTTCAGCCGCTATTGTCGACGTGAACAGTAATATTGTGACGGTCATTATACTTCGTGTAGAGAAGTTGGTATTTAATGCCATTGTCAAAAAGACAGAGAAACCCTTCAGTTTGTTCAGGAAAAATAGCCAGATGAATGAATTCAAATGGTTTATTAGTTCAATGTGTTGCTCGGGGACAGTTGTTATTGTTCTCGGTGCATATTTTCTTGGACACGTTGGCGTAAAGGGTGGGGTACTGTTTGGCGAAGTGTTCTTGCTTTATAGATATCTAGCTAACATCAGTGATATCTTTGCCAGGTTCAATTATTTGTATAGTGATACGGTTCAACGTCGCACTAGTGTAGCAAATGCTGAAGAGCTCTCAGCGGACTTCCGTGGCGAGAGTTTCTCAAATCATGTGTTACCAGAGAATTGGCGTAGTCTAAGTATAAGTGATCTAACATTCTCTTATGAAGATGTGAAGGAACGTAGACTCCATTTGGATAACGTTTCTTTGCAGATTAATAGGGGAGAGAGGATTGCTGTAGTTGGAGAAAGTGGTAGTGGTAAGACAACGTTTCTTAAGGTCATGCGTCATCTTTATCATCCATCAGAATTAAAACTTTTGGTTGATAGCGAAGAAATTCCGCATGGCTTTGATGGAATCGCAAGGGCAATCACTCTTGTTCCGCAAGAAGCCGAGATTTTCGCAACAACTGTTCGTGAAAATATTACGCTTGGAGCGGATTATACAGATGCTGAAATTATGCATTATGTAGAGATGGCAGGGTTAACTGAGGTGATTCTAAGATTACCAAAGGGATTAGATTCTGTTATGAACGAGAAGGGAGTAACCTTGAGTGGTGGTGAGAAGCAACGCCTTGCTTTGGCTCGTGGGTTTCTAGCCTGCGCAGACAGTGATAAGCAAATATTGCTCTTTGATGAACCTACTAGTAGTCTTGATGTGAAAACTGAGAGGGAAGTATATGGAAGAATGTTTAGTGGATTCAAGGGTAAGACCATGATTTCATCGATTCATAAACTACATCTCCTTCCGCTCTTTGATAGAGTTTGTATGTTTGAAAATGGACAGATTATCGCAAGTGGAACTTTTGATGAATTGACTGCAACTTGTCCCGAATTTAGGGAACTTTGCAGGCAATACACTGATGGTTCTGAATGCTGATAATTAATCCTCGCCGCCCAACAGGAGTCGTTCATCGACCCTGGTGGGCGGCTTTTGTTTTGTATCTCGCTGTGTTAAATTTATTTTAATATGAAAAATTCTTCATTTGATTCTGTGACGCAAAATATATTTACATATGGAACATTAAGGGATTCAGATGTTCAGAAGAAATTATTTAATAGAGTTTTAAATGGATCGTCAGATGTACTTAATAATTATGTAAAATATTTAATCACAATTGATAATGAATCTTTTTATTGTATTAAACAAGAAGAAGGAATGCGTGTTGAAGGTATGGTCTATCAACTTTCAAATGATGAATTGTTAATAGCTGATGATTATGAGGGTGATGAATACGTGAGAATAAATGTTGCCTTGCAAAGCGGTCTAAATTCTTGGGTTTATGTGAAGCCTATGGACAAAACGGATAAATATGTTACAATAAATAATGTAATTGAACCTTAAGAAATAGGAGTCTTGACTGCATCTTTGAGGATATTTATGTATCTTCTAAGATGCGGTTAAAACAAACTGCCTAAATAAACAATATTATGAATATGAGCGACGTAGATAATGAAGACGAATTCTGGGATTTTGATGATGGGAAACTCTCTGCTGCTGCAGTATTGCGGGAGTGGAAGATTTTGATTCTATCTGAATTTGATCCATTTGATTTTTCAGATGATGAAGATTTTGATTAATGTCAATTCCTGGAAATAGTTTATTACAGCCTTTACGAGGCTGGGGCAAATAATTCGTAAGAGTGGTGAAGCATTTCACTAATTAGACCCTGATGGCAGTCATGCCATTGACGGGTCTTTTTAATTATTTTATCGCCTGCTTAAAAATATCATCTGAAAAACCTTGGGGGATAGTTCCTGTTCTTGCGTAGTTAAATAGCGCTAGCTTAAAAATAGAACTTAGAGTAGTTGAAAGAAGCATCATTGCGATATAAAAAACTGCAAATATTACTCCTACAATAATGAATGTGTAAGTTGTCGGTGAAAATATTATTATTGCTAAAGATAGGAGTACCGCTAATACTATTACGACTACAAAGAATAATCCTACTCCAAAATTTACAATCAATGTTTCTCCCCAAGTTTTCTTTATTATAGCAGCTGATTCTTTAAAAGAATCCTTTACATTCAGATTACCAATTACAAGGGCTGGAAGACTGAAATATGTAAGAATATCCCAAGCAGCACCAAGCACTCCAGCAATTATTCTTCCAACGACCTTAAAGTTTTCTGAAATTATTTTTAAAACTATACCAACGGTAGCTGAAATAAAAGACCAAATAAATATTTTTCCGATATGTTTTGAGGCACCGTTTATTCCATCGCTAAAATTTAAATCTTGACCAGAAAAACGTCCTTGAACAATAATGAATAATGCTGATTGAAAGAAATTAACAATAAAGAAAATAACTATGTAATAGACAAATAATGTGCCATATAGTACTAAATTTGTTATTTCTTTTGATTCATCAATTTTGAACTCAGTTCTACTACCACCAAGAAGATTGAAGTAGAAAAATGAAGCCATGGCTCCAATTATTAATAATGTAAAGAAACCAGATATAACCGGAAACCACATTACTTCTTTGTCTTGCTTTAGTGCATTCCATGATTCTTTAACAATGATTCTACTTGCTTTGAATTTTCCTAGTTTAATATTTTCTGGTGGCATATTTTTATATAATTTAGTTCCTATCATTATATCAACTTGAGTGAGTCAATGCATTTTTTGATGGTATTGACATTTATTTATTAGATGTTAGTCTTTTTCTGGCTAAAGTCAACAGGACGTTGATTAATAAGCTACTTGAAAACAAAACAGAAAGAACAAATACGTGAAAAAGAAACTGCAAAACACAGCAATGGCCTCTATTTTTGCTATCGGCCTCGTCGCTTCAATTCCATCAACCGCATCGGCTGAGGGCCTGCTTCAAGCGGGTTCACAAGATGGTTGGGGGGTTACCTTCGGCTATGCCGGCATGAAGATCGGCGGATCCGGATCATCCTTCGTTCACAGCACTCACAGCGACGATGTCCGTTTCTTGGGTGCTGGTTCGGCTGGTGAGACTGATCTTGGTGATGAAGTCTTGGACTTCGGCTCCATCGGCTTCCGCTATCAGCGGAAGCTTATGAAAAACGTCATCTTCAACGCTGAAGTTGGGTGGATGGGTGGCGACGGTCGTGATGAAAAACAAAACATCAACGACCCGCGTCCGGCCGCAAACGGCTCATTCATTTACTCGAAGTTGGAGAATGCTGTCTACGTCGGCGTCGGCTTCTCGTACAGTATTCCAAACGTCAAGGGACTGTACGTTGGTGCCGATGTTCAATCCACCTCACTCTTCATCGAGCACGGTTGGTCTAGATTTGGATCTGATCAGGCAGAAGAAGACAGTGTGGAGTGGATGCCGGCCTTTTGCCCAAAAGTCGGCTTTGCGTTCAGTGAAAACATGGCCATTGAAGGGTCCGCCGTAATTGGCGAGTCCGTCGGTGGTGCTGTCAAATTTATCTTGACGTTCTAACAACAAGAGGGTTGTCCTGCGTGCAACCCTTTGCTTATAAAGCGCCCCGTAGCCAGGTCTACGGGGCGCCTCTTTGTCTTTATATATGTGATATAATCTTACCTATGATATTTTCTTCATATTCCAATTTTAAAAAATACTCTAAGGGCTCAAGTGGGGCAAAGAAAAAGAGTGGTCCTTCAAAGACTGAGACTTTTAAAAAGACTTTGGCTAAAATTGAAAAAGAGAAAAGAGAAAGAGAAGGTGATGCTGGTGGTTCAAACGGTGCGTCAAAAAAAGATGGTCTATATATAAATGGAGAGAAAATAGAATTAAGCGATGAGACTTTGATTGCGTTAAATTCTATGGAAAGTACATCTCAGAATATTTTTCTAACTGGAAAAGCTGGGACAGGTAAAACAACTTTGATAAAATATTTTAAAGAAAATACAAAAAAGAAAGTAGTGATTTTGGCGCCAACTGGAGTTTCAGCGGTGAATATTGGAGGGCAGACAATTCACTCATTTTTTAAATTTGGTATAAATGTTAGTCCTGTTTCAATCAAGAAAGCTACAGGAAGTACGGCAATATATAAAAATCTAGATTCAATAATAATTGATGAGATATCCATGGTAAGAGCAGATTTGCTTGATTGTGTTGATATGTTTATGCGTCTAAATGGAAAGAATAAAAATCTGCCATTTGGTGGGGTACAAATCATAGCAGTGGGGGACTTGTTTCAGCTTCCGCCGGTTGTAACAAGTTATGAGGAGGAGATGTTTTCATCGTACTATAAGAGTCCATACTTTTTTGATTCAAAAGTTTTTATTGATGCGGATTTTAAATTGATTGAGCTCAATAAAATTTATAGACAGGATGATAGTAAATTTATAGATATCTTGGAGGGGATTAGAAGTGGAAATATTAGAGACTCGCATTTGGATTTGTTAAATAAAAGACATCAAGATCCAGCAGATGAAAATCTAGACCCCTCAATTTTTAATGATTATATTTTTCTTGTTACAACAAACGCAATGGCTGATGCAATTAATAATGGAAAGTTAAATGAAATTGAAACAAATAAAATAATTTTCAAGGGAAAAAAGAGTGGAATGTTTGAAAGAAATTTGCCAACCAATGAGGATTTAGCTCTTAAGGAGAGCGCCAGAATCATGATGTTAAATAATGACAAAGAGGGGAGATGGGTTAATGGAGATTTGGGTACTGTAACAAAAATAAATGAACACAAGCAAGAAATTTATGTAAGGCTTGAGAATGGTACAGAAGCACTCGTTCCAAAATATACTTGGGAGATGGTTAAATTTTCATATGATAAAGATTTTGATTCTGTTGATACTGATGTAGTTGGAACTTTTGCACAATTTCCAATTAGACTTGCTTGGGCAATTACAATTCATAAGGGGCAGGGGAAGACTTACAATAATGTGATAGTTGATTTTGGTAGAGGAACATTCACGCATGGACAAGCGTATGTTGCATTAAGTAGATGTAGAAGTCTGGAGGGTATGATTCTTAAAACCCCTCTAATTAGACGTCATATCATGATTGATGAGAGAATTAATAAATTTATGAAGAATATGACTAGTGAAGATAGGTCTATATTTATGGGTGATAGTGATCGCTTGGCTCTTTAATTGATGTTGTGATAAAATTTTATAATATGACTAGCGAAAGACCAATAGAGGAGCATATTAAGGAGGTAATGGAACCGCTTGTAGCTGCAGCTCCAGAGGAACAATTAAGTAGCGTAACACATATTACGCATCCCGATGGAGAAGTTGAATTTATGCCAAAGAAAGATTTACGCAGAATAGATGGACCTTATGTTGAATACACTGATGATAAAGGGGAAAATGTTGTCGAGATAATTGATGAGAATGATGGCAAGTTTGATATATTAAATACACAAGAATATATTCCAAAAGATAGTGAGTTATTCAAGCATAAGCATCTAAAAGATCAGCCAGAATTTGATCTATAATTTAATTTGTGACAGGTTTGGTTATGATTTGCAAATTCTTTGGAGTGAATGAGTCAAGTTCAATGTACGCAGGTAGCTTAATATTACTCTTGTCTATATTAATATTATTTTGACCGACTTTAAATTCACTCGCATCAATCACAGCGTGAATATCCTCAGTTTTTAGACCAGCTATGTCTTTATTACTTCCAGTAATTGTAACTTTTACTGTACTTGGTGAGTTTGCACTAATTGCTTGATCAGCTTTTAGATATTTAAACTCAACCGGTACAGAGTATGTATTCTTTACAATACCGACGGTGTGAACCAAGAAAAACCAAAATACAATAGAGAGTAGTATTGCAGTAATCTTTGCGTAACTGTTTTTTACCAAAAGATAATGGGTTAGCCCTTTTGTACTTTCTGAAGCATCTCCTTCTGTGTCTGTGAACTTCTGAATAATAGTTGCAAGTTCTTCAGGAGTATTAACTTTTGTTAATTTACCATTTTGTGAAATAGAAACTTCTCCTCTTTCTTCAGAAACAGCAATTGCAAGTGCATCGGTTTTTTCTGTAATACCAGCGGTAGCACGATGTCTTGTTCCAACTCTATTATATTCTGAAAATTCACGAGCAAGTGGTAGGTGTAATCCAAACATCTTAATTCTAGAACCTTCAATCAGAACTGCACCATCATGTCCTGGAGATGAAGAATCGAATATACTTAAAATCAAAGGCATAGATATTTTTCCATCAAGAGGGAATCCACCTTCAATTAAATCATCCAAAGGGTACTGTCCAGGAAGTACAATAATTGCGCCAACACGCTTTTTTGCCATTTCAAAAACAGATCTAACAATTGTCTCTGCATTTTCTTCGTGAAGAGAAAGTGCCTTTGCAAAAGTTGTCTTTCTACCAGCACTGATCCATTTAAAGAATTTCCTAATTTCTGGTTGGAAAACAATTATGAATATTGCAATAAAGAATGTTAGTAACGGTTCAAATATTCTTCTTGTTAATCCTAGATCAAATTCTTGAGAGATAAAATTTATACCGAATAGTATAACAATTGCTATAAGTATAAAATTTGATCTTGTTTGCTTGATAAAAAGTAGGACCAAATAGATACAAATTGCAACAATTACTATGTCAAAAATATCCTTCATTGATATTGAAAGAAACGTTAGAGCGATTTGATGTGGTGTCATAAGGATATTAGCACTCATGTTTGGTAGATTAAGCATATACTTTTTTATAACATAACTTTATGGTGTAGGTCAATACTTTGAGTGACATTTTAAATATTTGATGTATTATTAGCCTCGGACATTCCGTCCATTCTGAAATTAGTGGCTGAGCCTTAAAAGCTTGGTCTTGTAGCTTGTAATCAAAACAAAAACAAAAACAGAAGGAGTATTAAGAATGAAAACAAACAGTAGGCAAGCAAGACTTGCAAGCAAATTCGCTTTGTTTATCATAGCGAACCTGATTATGACCCTTGGCTTGGTGGGCGTAAGTTCGCCGGTTAGGGGTCAAGATATCAAGGATATCAGAGTGAGCTATTCACCACCTGAGGGTACAAGCCCCGCGGTTCTCAAATGGGTTTCCAAACCCATGGCGTTCTATGGTGTGCAGAAATCAACTGACGGCGTCAATTGGTCGCTCCTTGGCTTTGCTACGGGGCCATCCATGTTGGTGTCTGATATGGTCAAGAAACCTTGGTCATCAGTATGTACATCATTTGACGGTGTGAAGCTCGTTGCTGCTACTTTCCGTGGATACATTCACACCTCTTCAGATTCAGGGAAAACCTGGACTGAATGCGTTAGTGCTGGATCCAGAGATTGGAGTTGTGTCATTTCTGCCGATGTTGGTTCGAAGATCTTTGCAACTGTATATGGTGGATACATATATGCTTCAACTGATTCTGGAAACACTTGGGTACAAAAGACATCTGACGCGGTGCGCGCTTGGATATTGATTGCATCATCCGCTGATGGTAGTAAGTTGTACGCAGTAGAGCGTTATGGATACATATACGCTTCTACTGATTCTGGTAACTCTTGGGTGCGTTGTGATTCTGCTGGTTCACAAAATTGGTCTTCCATTGACTGTGATGCTTCTGGTTCAAAACTGGGCGCAACGGTTAACGGGGGTTCAATTTGGGTCTCATCTAACAGTGGGGCCGTGTGGAATAGAATTCCAAATCCACTGGATGGAATAGTGAACGGCACGGATTATAGCCATAGTTACGCCTGGTCATCCATTGAAGTATCAGCAGATGGTCAAAAGTATGCTGCGTTCAATGGATTAGGTGGACCCATGAGAAAATCCTCAGACGGTGGAGTAACCTGGTTTGACAATAGCTGGACAGATTCTGGTTTCTACTCACTCTCCATGGATTCTGCTGGGGTAAACCTGGTGGCAATTGGGGATCAAGGTAGTCGTCTGTTGATATCTGAAAACTCCGGTATGACTGGATACTTCAGCTCTGATAGAACATTCACCTGGAGATCTGTCTCGCTTTCTGGGGATGGTAAAAGGATTATCGCCATTGACTCCAATGGGTATCTTTACACCGGAACTGTTGGCGAGCAATCATTCAGGGTCTATGAGCAAGACAAGGGGTCTCCAAATTGTATCTATCGAATTTACAAGGATGGCTAATGTGATTGAAATTCTATGAGTTCGGTTGAGAAATGGGTATTCCCAAAAACCCACCCCGGTTTCGCTCTCGCGAAACCGGGGTGATTCTTTTTTTAAGATATGATGACTGATAGTATCCTTTACCCTTAAGGTATACATTGAAACAATGCAACAAGGTCATACCCAGGTATTGGAGTGAAGACGCTACATGGTTGTGGCGATGTGTACGCACATCCGTTTGGGTCAGTTCCAAATCCGAGTGTTTGAGTGTTACATCCAACAGGTCCTCCACCGCCAAGAGTTCCTCCACCGCCAAGTGTTCCATCACCTCCACCTAGTGTCATTCCTCCGCCACCTAGTCCACCAGTCGTACCTCCAGTTGTTGTCTGTGCTGTTGTGCTGCTGACTATACTGGTACCGCTCGTGATACCTGCTATTTTGTCTACTGTCACCAACTCAGTGGAGCCACTTGCAAATGGTGATGATGATGAGCCAGTTGTTCCTGCTGGATATGGATTCTCATTAGGATATGAGTTTATAACTATGTTTCGAAGCTCTTCAATGGAGTTTTTTGAAACGTCCCCAGTAATAAAACCATCTCTTTGACTTATCTTTGTTCCGTTACTTAATTGAACCTTAGTTGTCAGCTCTCCGTATGCTGAAAATGTATTCTTACTAGGAGTAATAACTGCTTTATAACAAATACCCGCAGCATCATTATCATATGGGTGAATTGCAACTGATGATAAGTATTTTTTTGACACTAAATAAGTTGCTGCATTATCAAAATTTCTACAAAGTAAGGTTTGTCTTGTTGAAGCTGCGTTCGCCTTCTTTGTGAAAAAGGCCAGTTTGTTCATTAATGCGTCTCTTTTAATGTTATCTTCAGCTAGATTTTTTTCCTGATAGTCCGCGACTATAGCTGGATATTCATGAAAATCATTATAATAAAGTTCTGCGGCCATTCTAAATTGCTTTAAGTCTTGAGCTATCTTAGCGTCATTGCTTTTAATTCTTGATTCAGTGACACTATTTATTACAACTGACGACAATAGGGTTATAATTGCTATTACCACAAGTATCTCAATTAAAGTGAATGCTTTTTGTGTATTATTTTTCATGTTATTTGTGTAGGCACACTATGTCTTTCTATTAAGCTTAATTTTTTAATCCTTTTGGTCTGGTTTATTGTTTTAGATACTTACATTACCGTACAGTCTTAATAGTGCGTCTTATAGATTATATCACTATCAATAAGCTAGTTGCAATGCAATATATATAAATTAATTTATTTT
>CAIPFZ010000041.1 GCA_903864515.1 uncultured bacterium | reverse complement strand
GCATTGGTGGAAAAACTACACCTGCTACAAGTTTTATTATCGGGATCGTAGCTTCAGTTTCGAGTTGTCTTGCAATCGTAGGAGGTCTTGTGTTATCACTCTCAGCAAAAATATCACAAGATAATGTGAGTGATACAAAAACTTTTGCACTTTTCCATATTGGAAGAATCGGGAGCTTCGCACTACTCGGCGGAGTACTAGGACTAGTCGGGAATGCTATCGGTATTAGTTTTACATTTACTGCAATTTTAGGAATTATTGCTTCTCTTTTTATGCTATTTCTCGGATTAAATTTAGTCGGTGTATTCGAAAAAAATAAAATTACATTACCTTCAGGAATCTTCAACTTTTTTCGCAAAATTGAACATAAAACTTTTACACCTCTGATAATTGGTTTTGGTACATTCTTCTTACCTTGTGGTTTTACTCAATCAATGCAAGTAGTTGCACTCTCTAGTGGATCATTTATCTCTGGAATGATGATTATGCTTGCATTTGCTCTTGGGACTCTTCCTGTTCTCTTACTCTTATCATTTGGTGGAGCTTCACTTGCTCACGGGAAGCATGCACCACTATTCTTTAAGTCAGCAGGTGTCGTAGTGATCGGTCTTGGGATCTTCGCATTGCTCGCTGGTCTTGCAGGTGTCGGTATTATTAACCCTTTGTTTAATATATAATTATCATATGAATAAAACTGTCTCAATCATTATTATTAGTGCACTTCTTATAGGTATAGGAATCGTTGTTTTGGGTGGGGCATCAAAGGGTGGATCAGAAAGTGCTACAGGAGTGCAAAACAGCGAAATAAGAGACGGTGTACAGTACATAACCATAGATGCCAAAGCAGGATATTCTCCCAAGGTATCTATGGCAAAAGCAGGTATCCCTACAAAGTTAATAGTAAAAACCAATGGTACTTACGATTGCTCTGCATCTTTGGTTATCAAATCATTAAACTATCAAAAAATTCTTTCTCAAACAGGAGAAGAAATTATCGATATTGGGACACCTGTAGCAGGAACTCCGTTGAGAGGGGTCTGTGGTATGGGAATGTATAACTTTCTTATTAACTTTAGTTAAGGTATATACATTTTTCTTTAAGTACTATTTTACTTTTAAAACAAGTTAGTAACTCCCGCTTTTCTTCAATAGAACCATCTTTCAAAATAAATTTAGCATAGTTACGAATATCAATATCGTTTACTTGTATTTCTTGTTTGATGCCAAGAACCGACTGTTGAAACTTCTTTATTCTCTGAACCTCTTCCTTAATCTTATCTTTCATTCCTATCTCATTAATACTTATCTGATTGAGTAGTTTTTCAAATTGTTCTATAAGCTCAACCTCGTTGATATAGCCACATTTGCAGTCCTTATCCTTAGCTTTGGTACACCCATAATAAATATGGCGATTAACTGATCCATCTTTGAGTTTCTTAAACTTCTCATCAGCACATATACCAGAACCACATAGACCACAAATCATCATTCTGGTAAAAGCAAATTCTTTAGGTTCTTGCGTTCTTAATACTTGGCTTTTAATTTGTGCTTGTACTTGATCAAACAATTCTTTAGTAATAATAGGTTCGTGTCTTCCTGTATAAAAATTACCACTCTTATTTGGATATTCGAATACTCCGTAATAAAAAGGACTTTGTAACAGGAGGTAGATGTTTCCAAGAGTTAGCCCCTTGTTACCATTTCTAGTTTTCATATTAAGCTCAAACTTAAGCCAATGAAATATCTTTCTACCACTCCATTTTTCATAAGCTACTTTTTCAAACATCTGTTTTACTAAGTGTGC
>CAIPFZ010000040.1 GCA_903864515.1 uncultured bacterium | reverse complement strand
GTTCGACAATTCTATACTACACAATTACATCAAATGTTGGCGGTCATACTGCAACAACTACAGATACTATTATTACTATGTTCGGCTTAACAAATGGAGTACCCTATACATTTGCTGTGACAGCGACGAATGAGGTTGGAATGAGTGTCTCATCTCCTACAAGTAATGCTATAGTTCCTGCCGCTGTTCCTGGTTCACCAACAAACTTAGCTATAATAATTGGAAATAATAGTGCAAATCTTTCATGGTCAGCCCCTGTTTCAAATGGTGGTTCAGTTTTGACTGACTATGTTATTGAATATAAATTAACAGACGGAGGAGTATGGTCAGTATTTAATGATGGAATAAGTACTAATCCTTTTGCAACAGTAACAAGCTTGGCAAATAATAATTCATATGATTTTAGAGTTTATGCTAAAAATATTATAGGACCAGGGTTTGCATCGTCAGAAGTGAGTGGAACACCAGGATCGCCAGCTCAAGTTCTTATTAGGAGCTTTGATGATTTAATAACACCTGGTATTGCAACAGCCGTTAGAATAACAAATGATGGAGATACAGCTTATGAATACCAGTATACGTGGTGTGTTACTAATTCTGAATTAAATACATGTGGAGGAGGTGATGACATATTTAATTCAACCGCAGCTATACTTATTCAACCTCATGTTGATTTTGATACTATATTAAACTCAACAGTTCCTACTGCTGGAAATTATTGGTTCCATTTGATTGTCAGATTTGGTTCAGATTCATCTGAGGCTATTCAATCATTTACTGTTACAACAGCAGCTCCTGTTACTCCACCTGTTACTAATCCAGGTGGGGGTGGTGGAGGAGGTGGGGGTGGTGGAAGTTCAAATACAGTCGTAACAACAAATGTAAATTCTACCAGCGCAGATTTTAACCGGGATGGTAAGGTGAATTCAGTTGATTTTTCAATAATGTTGGCCTTTTGGAAAACTCCATATCCATTTAAAAATTCTTACGTAGATATTAATCGTGATATGAAGGTGAATTCAGTTGATTTTTCAATTCTATTATTCCAATGGAGTAAACGACCTGTTTTATTTAAGGAATAATAGTGTATAATTATTCTATGAGAAGTTTGTTTTCATTACGTATAAAAATAATTTCATTAGGATTATTTGCGTTTTTGATAATACCTAAAAGTATATTTGGTGCAGAATTAAATTTAAAAATAATTCCAAGTGTTGGAGGAGATAATAATTCAGCTGTGGTTGAAGTTCGTATTGATCCTCAGACCAAAAGACTCAATGTTGTAGAAGGGGTGATTAACTTTACAGGGACAGTCACTAGTAATATATCCACAGAAATTGAAACTGGTGGATCTGTTTTGACGCTATGGCCTTTACAGCCAAAATATTCTGTAAGTGATAAAAATATACGTTTTACAGGCGGAACACCAGGTGGATTTAATAAGGAAAGTTTATTGTTTCGTATTCGTATCTCGTCCTCAAAACCAGGTATTCTCAATATTTCAATGTCTGATGGATCTATTTACTTAAATGATGGTAAGGGCACAAAAGAATCAATCTTGTTGAAACCTATAAGTGTAGAATTGAAAAAAAGTGATATTAATTCCGCTGTTTCTAATTTGTCTGTAGATACTAATCCGCCTGTATTTGAATTTGCTGAAATTGGGAAAGATAAAGATACTTATGACGGCAAATATTTTATAAGTTTCAATGCCAATGATGATGTTTCTGGTGTAGCAAAATATAATGTTAAAGAGGGGAACGATATGACGGATATTACTAACGGAATTTACATATTAAAAGATCAAACAGGAAGAACACCAATAATCATCACGGCATATGACCTAGTTGGTAATAGTGCAATCAAGGAAATAACACCAAAAAATGACCTTATTAAATATACGGTAATGATATTGCTTGGTATGTTTGTATTGTTTTTTGCTTGGAGATATTTATATAGGAATAAAAAAAATAAATCTATAGTTTTTTTACTTCTGTTCTTTGCTTTTATTTTTGGATGGAGCAACACAAGTGCAGCTACAATGCAATTAAGTTCATATTCATCGACAATGACTTCAGGTGATACGATGACCGTGCGTGTTTTATTGAATGCTGAAGGGATAGCTGTTAATAATGCTGAGGCTTTAATTAAATTTCCCACAGACTTAATTGATGTTGTGTCGGTGAGTAAAAGTAATTCAGTATTTTCTCTCTGGGTAGAGGAACCTACTTTTTCAAATACTAACGGAACAATTAGTTTTAATGGTGGGGTGCCTAACCCTGGTTTTAGCGGTTCTCAAGGATCAGTAGTCTCGCTAGTCATAAGAGCAAAAAAAGCAGGTCAAGCTAAAATCACTTTTTCTGACGCCGCCGTTCGTGCAAATGATGGATTAGGAACTGATGTTTTGAGCAATAAGCAAGATAAGACAATAAGTATTATCAGTAAAGACGAAAGTGCAAGTGTCGTAAAAGAAACACTTGCTACACCAAAGGTTTCTACTGTAGTATCGATGGGTCCCATAAGAATAAGTTCTCCTACTTTCCCAGATCAAAATAAATGGTATAAGTCAAAAACCGCCTTGTTTAAATGGAATATTCCTGATGGCACTGATTCTGTTCAGACGATTTTGGATAGTAAATCTTCTGGCTTGCCGAAAACAATTAATACTCCAGCGGTCTCAGAAAAAAGTTTTGAGAACTTAGAAGATGGTATTTGGTATTTTAAAATTCGTGGCAAAAAGTATGGCGTTTGGGGATCTGTCAGTACTTACACAGCAAGAGTTGATAATACAGAGCCTCAATTGGGCGATGTTAAATTTAATTATAGTGATGACTCAAGGATGCTAAGTATTGAGGCGGACGTGCAGGATACCACTTCAGGAATAGATCGTTATGAAATATATTTGAATGATTTACTAATAAAAACTATTCCAGCGTCTGAATTTGTTAATTATAAATATAGTTTGGCCCTTAATGTTGTTGGAGAAAATATTGCTAAGTTGGTTGTCTTTGATTATGCTGGTAACCGTGCAGAATCTTCAAGTGGAGTATTCCGTGCTAGTGGCACAAACGTTGTTTCCCTAGACAGCATTCCTTCACTTGTTAATGTAAATAAAAAATTGTTTATTCATGGCAAGACTCAATCTCCTAATGTTAATGTTTCCATTAATATTAGGTCACTGGAGGGAGTGGTGACAACCTTGCTTGTAAAATCTGATTTGGAAAAGAATTTCTTTGTGCTAGCTCCAAAGCTGGATGTTGGTAAATATGAAATTTGGACTGAGATAGATTCTGGTCACAGCAAGTCTTCCTCTTCTATTTTGACAATTGAGGTAACTTCGCACACATTGATTACATTTGGCGATGTTGTCTTTGTTGCTATCTATCCGATAGTCGCATGTTTAGCTATAATCATCATCCTTATAATAATGTTATTTTACCACATCGGCAGACTTCACGGACGTATTGTTACTAAAGATGAAAAAGTTGCTAGACAAGAAGTGTCTTCAGGTTTAAATAATACTAATAACAAGATTGTTTAATTGTATAAAACAGTCTATCTCTCATATCCTCCTGTTACCCAGTCCGGACCTTGAGTTTCAGTTTCCCAATTTCTACCTGAACAACTAAAACCTGGACTTTGTGGGTGCTTTTGTGTTCCGCTCAAAAATTCCATATTGTCTATTCCGAGGACATAAAAATCTCCACGATTTGAATCACAACCATTTGTTCCGGCTGCATATTTATAATATCTATAACGATAATAAGTACTATCTTGTACCTTATTTATTGGATCGAGTGGCATTTTCTTCATAAAACCACTAGTTGCAAGCTCATCAATCCAATTATTTCCATTCGAATTTGAATCTGTGTCAGAAAAATCAAAGCCACCAGAATCTTCTTCTTCCGGGTATCTTCCGTTTGTACTGCGGTACAGCTCTAAAGCCAATATTACCTGTCTAATATCTTGAATTCTCCTTGAGTCCCGAGCCTTTTTTCTGGCTTCAGTTACGCTAAACATTATTGCACTTGATAGAACACCAATTATGGCAATCACGACCAATAGTTCCAAGAGAGTAAAGCCTCTTTTTTTATCATCTGCGAACATATTAATCAATTATACATTACAATGTCTTTTTTCCAAAAAATGTATTATATTATAGGTATTGCCGATGTAGCTCAGTTGGTAGAGCGGCACATTCGTAACGTGCAGGCCGACGGTTCAATCCCGTCCATTGGCTCCAGAAATAATAATATAAAAACCAGAATACTGTAAAAATTGATCAAAATGACGACTTTAAACAAAACAGAAAAGGAGGCGAGAATACTTGAAATAGAATCAGCGATGAATGCTGTTGATTTTTGGCAGGATTCTAATAAGGCACAGACACTAATAAAAGAACTTCAAGATCTAAAGGTGGAGCTTGAAAGTGGTCTTGCTGGAAGCCCGTATGACTCTGGTAGTGCGATTATTACAATTTTTTCTGGTGCTGGTGGAGATGATTCTGAAGATTTTTCTAGAATGCTATTTGAAATGTATCAGAAGTATATATCAAAAAAGGGTTGGAGTATGTCTTTAGTTCATGAGCATAAGAATGATCATGGGGGATATAGAAATGTCTCCTTCGATATAGATGGTAAGAATGTTTTTGGGACACTGAAGCATGAGTCTGGAGTGCATCGTCTAGTTAGGCTTTCTCCGTTTAATTCTAAACAATTAAGACATACGAGTTTTTCTATGGTTGAAGTTGTTCCAAAATTTGATAAACCAGTCGATATAGAAATTAAAGAAGAAGATTTGGAATATTCATATGCAAGAGCGGGAGGACCTGGTGGACAGAATGTTAATAAAAGGGAAACAGCTGTTAGAATTGTTCATAAGCCAACGAAGATGTCAGTTCATGTTACAACTGAGCGATCTCAATTACAAAACAAGGAAAAGGGGATTGCTATGCTTAAGGCAAAAATCTATGCACATCAAGAAGAGGAAAGATTGGCAAAGGAGAAGGGTCTTTTTGTTAGTAAAACAACGGATGTAGAATGGGGTAATCAAATTAGGTCCTATGTATTACATCCATACAAGATGGTAAAAGATCACAGAACTGATGCAGAAACAAGTAAGGTTGAAGATGTTTTTGATGGCGATTTAAATATATTTATTGAAGCTGAGAAGAAGTTTTTTGCGGAATAGTTTATGAATTTACTTAGCGTATCTTTTCCCTTGTGTAAATTGTGATTCTACTAACTCTATTTGTTGCGATAAAAATACAAAAAGTGGTATAATATCAACATTATGGCATTAGAATTTAATGAAGAATCTGATCTTAGTAGAGATGCTAATATTAACAATAATCATGCAGACAGATTGTTGTATTCAAGATTTGAAAAAAGTTCAAAAACTCCAACCATAATTTCACTTTTGATATCGACGCATATAGTAAAAAATGAAGATCACGCCAGATTACTGTTGCTAATAATTACAATTGCAATTTTTGCACTCAGTATATATTTGATGGCTCAAAGTTTTAGTGGACCAGTGTTTATTGATAAGATTAAAAAATAATATGAATAATAGAAGAAATATAATTCTCAAAAAGGGCTTTACTTTAATTGAGCTTTTGGTTGTTGTAGCAATAATATCACTTTTGTCAGCTCTTGTGATGAGTAGTTTGGCTAGTGCTAGGATGAAGGCGAACGATACCAGAATTGCTGAAGATTTAAGACAATTCAGAATTGCTGCTGAGATGTACTTTAATGATAACAAGGAGTATCCGCCCGTTGCAATGGATTATAAATTTGATAAAAAAATAGGAGATAATTACAATGATAGTTTTTGGATAAATAAATTAGCTTTTTTTGTTAAAAAGGCAAACGCTGCACAACTTACTCCAAAGCACAGCATTACAGCTCTTTGCAGAAATTTTGATATAGCCGCAATTAAAATGGTTGATAAGAAATATTTACCTGCTGTCCCAGTTCATCCATATGATAATGACGCAAATGGTGTTTGTTATAAAGCGGTAAGGAGTACAAATACCAACACATTTTCATCTTATGGTGCATTAACATCTCAAGTTAAAATTTCTACTGGTGATACAGTAAGTAAGAGAACTGGTTTTATAGTTGGTGATACAAGTAAGGCTGGGATTGAGGATCTTATTGATACTTCAGTAGGCATCTCCCCTCTAGAGCCCGCTTATCCTGTTGGATTGGATGGAGAAGGGGATCCTTTTGCTGTTGGAACAGATGAGTTGGCAACCATTGATGAAATTGCTGGTATAACTGACGGTGATGATTACAATGAGACTAATTATCCAACAGAATCTTGTGCTGCAAATTATGTCTATAGCAATATCACGTCTTCATGTGTACCTAGGGTTACATGTGCTTCTGATATAGGTGTTTTTTACGATATCCCTACTAATACATGTAAAATAAGTTGTCCGGTTGGATATCATCAAGTTAGTCAATACCCAGTATTTCCATGTGTTCTTGATGGTGCCCCTGTCATAGAAAATACGTATGAGTTATGTCATGATGGTATTGATAATGATAATGTGAATGGTGCTGACATGATAGACCCTAACTGCGCCAATTCCGGTTCAATTCCACCACCTACAAGTTTGGACTAGTAATAAAATGTTAAATAATAAAATAAAACTAAATAAAAAAATATTTGACTTTGACATTGAAAAAAAACCAACCAGAGCGGGTTTTGGTGAAGGTCTTTTGTTTGCTGGAGAAAGAAATTCTCAAGTTGTAGCTCTTTCTGCTGATTTAACAGAGTCTACCCAAGTTCATTTATTTAAAGAAGCTTATCCAGATAGATTTGTGGAGGTAGGTGTTGCGGAGCAGAATCTAGCTAGTGTTGCATCAGGATTGTCCGCTTGTGGAAAAATACCAGTAATCGCATCCTATGCCATGTTTAGCCCCGGAAGAAATTGGGAGCAAATTAGAACAACAATTTGTTATAACGATAGGAGGGTGATCATTGCTGGTTCACACGCTGGCCTTTCGGTTGGACCAGATGGTGGGTCGCATCAAATGCTCGAGGATATTGCTCTAACGCGAGTCCTACCCAACATGATTGTAGTCTCGCCATGTGATGCTATTGAGGCTAGAAAGGCAATTTTAGCCCTTACAGAGGGTGTGGAAAGTGGTTCTGAATCAATAGATTTAAAAGGTGGTAGTGTATCTAAAACAACCTTTAAATTGGGTCCAGTATACTTGAGATTGGCAAGGGAAAAATCTCCCATAATTACAACGGAAGAAACTCCATTTGAAATTGGTAAGGCGCAAGTTGTTTGGGGAGATCATTGCGATTTTGACACAACTCCTGTTACTGGAGGGTCTATGTGTGACATTGGAATAATCGCAACTGGTCCTATATTATTTAATGCAATTTTGGTTGCACAAAAATTGGGGGAGCTTAAAATAAAGGCTAAGGTATTAAACTTGGCGACAATTAAACCGATTGATGAAGAGGCAATAGTTGCACTTGCTCGTCAATCTCATGGAAGAATTCTAACAGTTGAGGAGCATCAGATTAGTGGTGGAATGGGAAGTGCTGTTGCTGAAGTTCTTGCAAGAAGATATCCATCCAAGATAGCTTTTGTTGGAGTTAATGATCGTTTTGGACAATCTGGAACAACGGAGGAATTGTATAAAGAATATGGACTTGATGTTGAAAGTATAGTGGAGAAGGCGAAGGGGTTAGTTTAGGTCCACTTGGCACCAGGTGTAGTCTGAAATTACACTTAAAAATTCACCTGAAGAAATATCAGACATAATTTTGGGGCAGGCGTTTGCCTTTTTTAATGCGGGAAAAAAAAGTCTCCCTTTGTTGCACTGAAATTCATTTAGGCCTGTACATGAAAATATAAAACCCTTGTAATAAGTTGATGTTGGAGAAGGTCCTCCGGTTGCTACTACTACTGGTTTATCTACGAAAGAATAAGAACTCAAATATTTTTTCAGGGAATTATTCATATCTGTATTATTTGGTACTGTCGAATTTATTTTTATACATCCACCGTTTGAATAAATACCTATGCATGTGTCACCAATTGTATTAGTGGGGTAGTAGCCATTATCTTGCTTAAATTGAAGTAAGGCATTTAGTACAACTCTATAATCTGCAATTTGCTTTGTATTGTCAGCTTGTGCTTTTGCCTGAGTAAGAGAAGATAGTACAACCGCACTCAATATAGAAATTATTCCAATTACAACCAGTAGCTCTATCAATGTAAATCCCTTATTGTATATAGTTTTTGGTTTTTTCATTACTTTGATTCTAATCAATTATCCTGATTATTAAAAATTTTGTGGTTGATATATTCTTGGGCCTCTTTATCGCTCAATATATGTTTTCCTTCAAGGGTAAATATGAGTCTATATTTAATAGCTGGGTTTAATATTGAAATTGTAAAAAGTATTCCTGCGGTAAATGAAATGATTGCAATACTTAGTAGAAATTTTTCTGCTGATCTTTCTGTTTTGCAAATTCCATTTTTTACCAATCTTTGAGTGAAGGTTAGTCTGTTTTTTGAGCGAGTCTTTAAATAAGAGGCCCTAGTAGTATTTTTGGGTCTGTAGTCAAATTCATTTTCAAATTGAATTCTACCCGGCATTGTGTATTTATTATATCATTGTTTACAAATAAAAAAAACTCTCCGGACGCTGGGACTGCGCCGGAGAGTTGAGGCTGTGGGTTATTTTACTTTCTTTCCCGTCTCAGGAGAAAGATAAGGCACACCAATGAGAAAAAGGTGACATTGCTGGCTGGTTCCGGAATCGCGTTTGTCGACACGGTGGCGTATGTCGTAATAGGAACTTCTCCCAGTACATCAAACGTTGCCATGAACTTGACGTCCTTGCCGGGTTCTAGGAAGACACCGTACTGCGAGTTTGATCCCAGAACTGCCAGTCCATACAAAATTGAACCTTGATTCATTGGACCGATGGCATATGAATTTGATCCGTACACCCCAACTAAATTCCAGACTCCACCGAGGTTATAGTCGGTGTATTTTTCATGGAAAAGTGGGGTGTCATCCGCCCTCGTGATGTCAATAGTCACGGAATTCAACACGAAGAACTCTCCTTCGTTGCTGATCTTCCATGACATATATATTTCGTTGGGGCCGGTGGAGACCTGTATGTAGTTTTCTGGAGTGTTGTCGTAAGCCCGATCAAAGCTGATCTGGTCTGGGCTTACCTTGCACATGGCGGTGATGGCCGCCAGCGAAGCGTTCGTCGTAAAAACGATAAACGCTAATGTTAACATGAGCGCCCAAAGCGCCCTCTTGGTTGCTTTCATGGTTATATTGGCTGGTTTTGGGGTTGAGACTCCACTTCGTGTATTTACGCAAGTTTAGTCAGCAAGGCCTCCTTCGTCAGGGTGACGTCAAAGACCTTTTATGCCAAAAGACTACTATGTTTTGCGTCTAATGTCAATAGTGGTAATTTTAGGGCTCTATATATGAATAAAACAAAACACCTTCATGAAAGGTGTTTTGTAAATTAGAATTATTCAACATCTAATTAAGAAACGAGTCTCGCTCTTATTTCTTGAATGTGAAGGCTTGAAAAACAGCTGAGAGACCAACCAGGACATAAACAGTATTTGAAACAGCTGAAGCTGCTCCAAATAATAATGCAACTGGTCTTTGTGTGTGATTATTTGTGTAATCTAATATACTGCCAAATTTTGTGTAAAAGCCTTCTTGTTATAAAGAAGTGGGGGACAGCTAGATTGTTTAGTTTCCAAACCATTCTCTGTTCTTTCCATCCTTTTATTCTTTGCTTGAGACTGTTTGCACTTTTTCCATTATTACGCATTGTCACTAGAACTTCAGGAGTATATTTTACTTTTATTTTGTGAATTTTAAGAAGTCTAAAAATTAATTCAACGTCTGCCGCTAGAGAAAGATTTGTGTTGAAAATATTTTCATTTTGTTCGATAAGTTTTTGATAGACTCTTCTCCTTACAAAAAAAGTTGGATGGGGAATGCTCCAGCCCCAATTTAGATTTTCTTCTTTGTATTCTCCAGCTTTCCAATATCTGGTCTGCTTTGTTGTGTCATTACTTTGAACATAGATTAAATCACCATAAACTGCATCAATTGAAGGATCTGATGCAAAAGCCTTAATAACTTTCTTGAGAGTAGTAGGGGAGCGATAGAAATCATCGGAGTTAATTATGCCGATGATGGAGTCCTTGTCTGTTACATCATCCGCTGTTGTTAACGATAGATTAATGCCTTTATTCATCGCATCATATATTCCCCGGTCTGGCTCAGAAATTAGTTTAATTTTTAATTTTGAGGTTTTTTGATATCCCTGAACAATCTTTACGGTCTCATCAGAGGATGCTCCGTCAATTATTATGTATTCAAGATTATCTGCAAGGTTTGGATATTGTTTTACCTGCTCTAAAACGCTCTCTATTGTGTCAGATAGAGTTCTGGCGGAATTGTAGGTTGGAGTGATTAGGGTGAGGTGGGGCATGTTATTTCTTTCTACATTCAACAAACAGGGAGTGTTCTGGGTAAATATCTAGATATTCAATACCAGGACATTCACCATTTTGATAGCTCATTTTATTGATTTTAACAAATCCAATTTTCTCTAAAATCTCTTTTAAGTGAGTGTAATTGTAACCATATTTATGTGCAGCGAAATCCCAGTCGTTCGATGTGTAGAAGAATAAGCCCATCATGGATTCTATTTCATTACGTTGATACATTTGCATAGCGTAATCCAAATCAGGTATAGAGATTCTCATTAGACCGCCACTTTTTAAGGATCTAAAGCATTCTTCTAAAAACTTCTGACCATCTTTTTTGTCTAGGTGCTCTAAGAAGTGACTACAGTATATGATATCAGTGCTGTTGTCATGTAGAGGTACGCCCATTTTGAGATTATAGAATTTTAATCCATTTTCTTGTATTACATTATTATAATGGTCAAAAGAATAATAATCTGAAGAACCAGCTAATCTATAAAGTAATTTGTTTATAAAAGATATTTTTTTTGAGCCAAAAAGGGAGGTTAAACTACCGTCTATATTAATCCATCCGGATAAGCATTTCATCCCACATCCGAGGTTAACTTTTACGAAGGAGGAAGCGTCTTTATATTTTAAATTTTTAAATAAGCGACTTGCTGAGTTGATCGTTGTTTTGATTATAAGTGTTTTAATTTTTTTCATTTGTTTTTATAGATTTTTTTAATAGCTCTACCGATAATAAGCCTCCATACGGGGTAATTATCTCTCTGTGTTATCTTATCAGATTCTACGCTTCTTTCAATTGTTGATGGTTCAATAAGAGGGAAGTCTAGATTGATTGATTTCATGTTACTAAATTTGCTAATCCTTCTAGTGTGCGTTGAGTCGTTTTGGCTAAATCCTATGTTGGTAATTAGATTTACTGATGGCATCACGGATAGATAATTATTGATTAAACAAGTAAATGTCCATTGGTAATCCCAGGTGTCAATTTTGTTATTGTATACATCTTCAAAAATTGTTGACCAATAATATACGTCTTTTATGCTGTTGAATATTTTTTTTAATCTACCTTCTTTTTTAATTTCAGGCCATGAGTCTATATTGACATTATATTTGTTCCAAGCTCGGCGCCAAGTAGCCCATCCCCAGATGTGAGAGTATCTAGAAAAGTAATAACTATATTCATTTTTTACTTTTCCGAATTGAAAGTTGTTTCCACTAATCATTCCAATTCTTTCTTCATTCCTGTATTTTACCAGCATTTCCTCACAGAATTTGAAGAATGATTCATTCGGTAGGCAGTCATCTTCTAGAATAATACCTTCTTCTACATTTTCAAAAAACCAATCTATTCCAGATGATACTCTTTTTTTGCAACCTAAATTTACATCCGAATAATTCTTATGAACTTCACATTCCCAGTCTATTGATTCAACTATCATTCTTGTTTGTTCACAACCTCCTTTTTCTCCAACCTTACTGCTTCTTGGCCCATCGGCCACTATATATAATTTAGATGGCTTTATTTTTTTAATTTCATTAAAAACTATTGAAGTTACATTGGGACGATTGAATATAATGAATAGGATAGGGGTTTTGAAGGACATAAAATTAAGTTACATTAGTTATGAGTTGTGAATATTGAAAAAAGATAAGGTATATAATTATTATTTGCTATTTAAAAGAATATTCATTAGCGGTATTTTTTATATAATTCTATTATTTTGGTCGGTATAATTTTTTTAATTGTTTTTTTCCGTTTCTCGATCTTATCAAGCATTGTTAATTTCTTTAACAAAAAAAGGTTAATTCCTTTTTTAATAAGAGCACTACGGTTTTCTATTAATATTTCATATTCAGGTACATATTTACTAATCGGGACTAGTTGTTCGTTTAGGTTGCAATACTTTATGTTATATTTTGTTGCTTGTGCAACAAGGTCATAGTTTAAATTGTCGAATATTCCATAGCGTAGATTAATCACTGTTGTTTCCGGTGATAGTTTTGCACTTTGGCTGGTACTAGCACCAATTCCTCCATCTAGATAGAACCCCAGAAGACCTTCTACATAAACCGCTTGTGTGTTGAAGAGTAATCTTAATGCAAGATCAAAGTCTGCACATATTCTAAACTGTTCATCAAAATATCCAGCATTATCGCATAGACTTTTTCTAAACATAAAGAAAGGACCAAAAAGCATGGAGCGAGAAAGATCTTCTCTTGTGTATGTGCTGTGATTAATCAACTCGCCTTTTTGACTGCCAAATGACTTTACAATTTTATGATCTCCATAAACAATTCCAAAATTATCATTTTCGATGATCTTATCGTATTGCAATTCTAGGGAATTATCAGTTCTTAGATCGTCAATATTCCAAATCGCAAGAAATTCTCCAGAAGACTCTCTGATGCATCTGTTCATAGATACGCCGATAGGGTCAACCTTGTTGACTAAGATATGTTTTAATCTATTGGGGTATTTTTTCTGAAAATCTTTGACCCATAATATTTCCTCTTCATCTGGTTCATTATGATCTAGGACTACCTCCAGATTATCAAAAATAGTTTGCTTGGGTAAGTCCTCAAGAAATCTTTTGAGATATCTCTTCATTCTGAAACATGGGGTAATTGTACTGATCAAAATTTCACTCATACTTTAATTATTAAAGTCGTTAATCATTTTTCTAAGTCCATCTATTAGTTTGACCGTAGGGGTCCAGCCTGGAACCTTGCCTCTTATTGGAGTAATAGGGGTTGAGCCAATTATATTTCCAGGTATAACTTTCGCCCCTGTTAGACTAGCTATGATGTTGGCTATATCTATAATTTTAATCCATTCAAAACTTGTTATATCGTGTGTACCTTTTAGATTACTTTCTATTGCACAGTGCCACGCCTTACACACATCATCTATGTGTATAAATTGCCTCCGTTCTTCTCCTGTTGTCATCATCTTTATTTCCTTTGTCTTTAGCGCTTGTTCTACAAAATCTGATACAACATGACTTCTTACTCCGCCTTCTTCCTTTGGTCCGTAAACATTCCATTGCCTTATAAATACACCGCCTATTAAATTGGTCCAAACTTCACCGAGTCTTTTTGTAACTCCATATACTGTATCGCATTCTTCAGCTAATTGACTTGAGATAAACAAAAAGGGTTTTTTTGATTTCTCTATTTGTGGCATCAGATTAGATAATAAAGACAAATTCCATTCTAATTGATGTCTTTGCGCATCTTGTTTGTATAGATATTTTGCACCACCGACATCCCAAGCGAGAAAATAAATACGATCAATATTATCAAAATTAATCAAGGCTACGCGCCCGTCCTCATCTATATTCTTTTTTATATCAAAACCTACAACTTCCTCTCCAATTTCTTCTAGATATTTACATAGTGTCTTTCCTATAAATCCCTCTGATCCGATTACTTAATTTCTTATCATATGATGTTTT
>CAIPFZ010000039.1 GCA_903864515.1 uncultured bacterium | reverse complement strand
GAAATAAATTTAAAAATAATTACATCACAAAATAGTAATCTTGTATCAAAATTAAAACACAATAAAACCTCTGGAGTAAAGCTCTATAGTCCAACCGCTTCCCTAACCTTACCCATCATTTCATCCATCTCAATTTTAAGCTTTTTAGCGTTGTTTTTAAGCATTTGGCGTACCATTTCAGGATCCTTAGCAATCTCCTCTCTACGGGCTCTGAGGGGCGAAATAAAGGCAATTACATCCTCAATTAGAGCCTCTTTTAAGGCCTTGTATTTACCCTCATGCTCTTTATACAGTTTAGCTAGATATTCCTCGTCCCTGAATAGTTTGTGAATATTATAAACATTAACAGGAACTCCGCCGTTTGAATCTGTGACAATAGACATCACCAGCTTCTTGATTTCCTCATCTGTTGAAAATAGTGGAATGTGATTGTTCTTGCTTTTACTCATTTTCTGTCCGTCAATTCCAGGAACAGTTTCTACACTTGGAAGTATATATGGTTCAGGTAATTTAAATATATCTGTGTTAAAAATTCTATTGAATTTCTCAGCAGTATCTCTTGCGATTTCTATATGTTGTTTCTGATCTTTTCCAACAGGTACAATATCAGAATTGTGAATTAAAATATCAGCAGCCATCAAAATTGGATAGTCAAAAAGTCCGACATTAACCTCCTTGTTTTTAGCCTCTGCATCTTTGAAGGCATGTGCCCTCATCAAATATGGAACAGTTGTAATACAATTAAAAATCCAAGCAAGTTCAGTCACTTCTGGTAAGTCAGATTGCTTGTAAATTGTTACATTCTCTGGCTTTAGACCAATAGCTAGATAGTCCATAGCTAGATCAAGTGTGCTTTGTGATAACTCTTTCTTATTTTGCACGGTAGTTAACGAGTGAAGATCAGCAATAAAAATTCTTGAATCATAATCATTTTGTAAATCAACATACTGTTTCATCGCCCCAAAATAGTTAGCAATATGAGGACGTCCAGTTGATTTAACACCAGAGAGTAATACTTTTTTAGTTTTTTCAGTCATGGGAGTAGTTTAGCAGAAAAAATGATGGAAATCTATATTAGCTATACACTAGTTTGACCCCTCAAGTTCAATAAAGAAGCTTGCACCCTTATTCTCCCCTGCTGATTCAGCCCAAATTCTACCTCTGTGTGCTTCAACCATTTTCTTTGCGATATAAAGTCCAAGTCCAGTTCCTAGAATATTAGTCTTAGATGCATCCGGTGCACGAGAAAACTTTTCAAATAGATTTGGTAATACCTCTTTTTTAATTCCAACTCCTGTATCAGAAATTGTAATTAGAATTTTATTATTTTCTTTTCTTGTAACCCAAACATGAACACTACCTTGTGGGGTGTATTTAATAGAGTTATCAATTAGGTTTCCAATAACTTGTTTAAGTTTTCCTCTGTCACCATCTACTGAATAATTTTGATTTTTGTCGATATCATAACTTACTGTCAGATGAGCTTTCTCAATTGTTGGCTTCAATTCCGTAATAACAGTCTCTACTTCTTCCGCAATATCAAAGTGTTCAAAATTGTATTGCATTCTTCCCTGTTCAATTCTTGAAACGTCCAAGAAGTCTCCAACAAGTACAACCAAATCACTTGTAGATTTTAATATTTTACTCACGGTCTCTTTTATAGGGTCCGTTGTTGGTCCAAAGTCCCCTTCTAGGACCATTGATGCATAACCTTTGATGGCGGTAAGTGGACCTCTTAATTGATGGGACGCAAGAGAGATGAATTCTGTTTTTTGTTGATCAAGAATTTTTAGACGTTCATTGGCGTCTTCGAGCTCAATTGCAATTTTTTGAATTTTTTCCCTAACCTCAACTTCTTTTCTTACACTCTTAATCAAGAATATTCCAACAACCAAAGTGAGAAAAAGTAATGTACCATCCATCACCTTTTCTTCGAAAGTCTGTGACAGTAAAAAACGAGATAGAATAAATAACCATAGTGCCGCAGCTAGTAATTCAGTCGTAATTACTTTTATGTTGAAAAGCTTATACTTAAATATTGAATATAATATTACAAGAACAACAGCTAATCCAAATGGTGGACCCGCCCAGATGTAACTATAATCATAATAAGGTAATATTAAATCAAACCACATTCCAAATAGATAAGGGACAAGGGTTCCTATCATAAGCAACTTTAATTGAGATTCTTCTTGTTGATTCTTACCTCTATACTCTAAATAAGTCCTAAATAATTTAATATACGATAAAAGTATTATGATTATAAAATATATGGCGTATATTAGATATCCCAAATCATTAATTTTTACGGTCTTTGGTGATGTTAAGTAAACATCTGTAAGTATAAAGCCTTTAGTAAAAACTATTAGACAAACTAATGCAAGAAAAGAAGATATTATACCAAAATGTTTTAACTTAGAAACCTTGTTGTTTTTTGGAAAAGACAGGGAAAAATACAAGAAAAACATTGGTATTGCTGCCGCTGATATATAATAGAACTTTGCAAAATAAATTGAATAAGTTACATTATTTGATAAATCAAACAGAGCTAACCCTAGAGCCCATAAGCCTACAAATAAAATGTACATCGCAAAAGACTTATTTATACTTGCATTTTTTCCTCTAACAATAAACAGACTTAAGTATGCTGTTACGATGGAAACTATGAATAAAATAATATCTTTTATATCCATTTTAAGTTATTTTTTTAACTTTTCTTACTGATTACTATGGAATGTACTTTTAAAGGTTCGTAATAAATTGTCATTTCGTCTGGATGAAAACCTGCCTGATGAACTACTCTTGCTAAATGTTCGCCTGAGCGATAAATCATTGGCCAACCAATAGCTTTTGTTACGAATCTTTTCTCAGAATTGTGATTAATGTTGGCTGTTATAAAATATCCACCATCTTTCATTGAGCTGTTAATTTTTGAAAAAATTTTCTCGGCACGCTCATCATCAAAATAATCCATCAACCCCACCATTTCTACTAGTGAAAACTTCTCTTGAACAGAGTCTAGGAATTCATTAACGGTAGCATTAATCCATGTAAAGGTGTAGTTTGGATGATCTTTGATGGAGAATTCTTTAAGTAATTCTTTACTGTATGTCAAAGCTTCTGGGTTTTTATCAACAAAGAATACATTGATTTCCTTACCAGCTTGTTTTTTAGCTTCAAGAGCTTCTATAACACCTCTTGCTGATCCAGCTGCAATACTAACGATATTAATAACCTCATGACTATCTAACTTATATCCTAGTATCTTTTTAATTTCATCTGTCACTATTTTTAATCTATTTCTTACTCCCCTTGAATTGTTTGTATTAAACCAGACAAACTGTGAAATCTTTTCGTAGGTTTTCTTAACGCCGTGTTTACTACCCTTACTATACAAAATCTCCAGCGCCTTGTGACTTGTAGCATTGTTTACAATATCATTTACAGCCTTATTGCTCTTTTTGATCAACTTCCTTGATTTTATTGGCAATGAATTTAATACTGGTACCAAAACCACATTAGCTAATTTTCTAAAAATTGAATTTGTTTCAAGTTTTAACTCAGGATCATTTGGTATACTGATTTTACTTTTCAATTTACTTTCTATTTCTTTTTTATCCATTTTGTT
>CAIPFZ010000038.1 GCA_903864515.1 uncultured bacterium | reverse complement strand
TATTTTTATAATAAATATATAATATCCAATCTTTTTTTTAAAGATATAGAGATGACTTTTTGCCTATTGTTCTGAATGTGGTACCTTTGATTTTTAAATGGATAGTTGTAATATGTACGGCATAAGACTCTATGAGTAAAATCCAAAATCCTAAAAAAGCTATAAAAAATAGTCCAAAAAAGAAGGATTTTTGGCTTGTTGGAATTGATGAGGTTGGAAGAGGTCCACTTGCTGGCCCTGTCACAGTTTGTGCGTTTGGTGTAAAGGCGACTGACTCAGAATTTAGAAAAAGTTTTTCTAAAAAATATCCAAATTTAAAATTGAATGATTCTAAACAATTAACAGAAAAAAAGAGGGAAGAGATTGCTTATTTTCTTAGGAAAGATAAACATAAATTTTTAATAAAAAGTATGACAGCAAAACAAATTGATCAGTTTGGCATTGCTGTTTGCATTCGTAAAATTATAGAAAATCTTTTGAAAAACTTTATAAAATCTTTAGATATTTCAGAGGGTCAATTGTGTATACTGCTGGATGGAGGGTTGAAAGCTCCTAAAGAATTTATAAATCAAGAGACGCACATCAAAGGGGACGCAAAGTTTGCCGTAATATCTTGCGCTTCAATTCTGGCAAAAGTGCATAGGGATGAATATATGCGAAAACTTTCAAAGAAAGATACAGATCTCGCCAAATATGGTTTTGAAATTCATAAGGGATATGGGACAAAAAAACACATAGAATCTATTATAAAAAATGGAATATCTCCAGAGCACAGAAAGACATTTCTTAAAAATATTAAATATGGGTAGATTAGACGCTAGGGATTATTTGTGGGGATGAAAATACGAATAGAAGACGGGTTGGGATTTAAACTATCTACAAATTGTAGACAGTTGGAATTGCCAGCAGAGGAAGGAGTTTGAGTTGTCTACAATCTGTAGACAACTCAGTATAGGTCTATTGCCATTTGGACAAATCCTGGTCAGTGGAGTAATATTAATATATGAAAAATAAGATAATAATCGTAATTGTTTTGATAGTTCTAGTTGTTTCTGTAATCATGATTGGAAATAGTAAACCTAAAAATGATATTAAAATCGGGGCAACGCTACCTCTAACTGGCCCGCTAGCTTTTATTGGACAGGCTTACAAAAATGGATTAACTCTTGCTGTTGAGGAAATAAATAAAAATGGAGGTGTAGATGGTAAAAAGATAACACTAGTGAATGAGGATAATCAAGGTCAACCAAATGTAGCTGTCACAAATGTTCAAAAATTATTAGCAAATGATAAATCATCAATGATACTTTCTGTCTTTACAGCTCCAACTCAAGCTATAGCAGGAGTGCTTGCTGATGCCAAAGTTCCAATGTTGTATTATTCAACCCTAGCAACTATTGCCGAAGGGAATGATCTTTTCTTCAGAGATTATTTTGATTCCAAGGACCTTGGAAGATCCCTCGGAAATTACATGGTGAAAGATGGTGTTAAAAAAATCGCATATCTTGGTGAGAAGAGCGATGCCTGTGAGGACTATTATCTAGAAGCTAAAAAAACAATCCTAGAATCAGGTAAGGGGATTATTGCGGTTGAGGAAAGATTTACGCCTGAATCAACAGATTTTAGAACATCTCTTTTGAAAATAAAAGATTCAAAACCAGATGGAATAATATCTTGTACTTGGAGAAAATCTGATATCTTTATGAAGCAATTGAAAGAACTTGGTATGTTAAACATTAAAACTTATCAAGAAGTTTCTCCTTTTTTGCCAAATGGTGACACTGACGAAATCAGAGGTTTATATCAAGAAAATGGTACCATCTCAACTTGGTATGGTTTTATTAATGGCTCAATGAACGAGTCTCAAAAGATGTTTAGAGACAAATATTTTGCAAGATTTAATCAAGAGCCAATCTCTGATTCTGCTTTTGCCTATGATGATATGTTTTTGATATCAAAGATAATGGGTGCTTGTACTAAAGCGGACGGTATACTAGATAGCGATTGTTTCTCAAAGACGCTGGTTAAGTCAGAAAATATTGGCGTGTCAGGCAAGTTATATTTTAATGATAAGGGTGTTTCAAAAAGAGAAAGTCTCCTAATGAAGGTTGTTGATGGAAAATGGGTAAAGGCGGAATAAGTCTGATATACTATCTAGAATGCAAAATCAAAAACCAATATATGATATGGGTAATGCTACCGCTGGGGTTTTTAAGGGTAATTCAATTTCAGATTCAATCAAGCAAATTTATGGCGAATCCGCTGGCCTATTTTCTAATCTCATTAAATCGAAATTAACTGATATAAAAAAAGAATACACATTACTAGATGTTGGTTCTTCTAAAGGAGAGTTGTTAGCTGATATTTTAGAGCTTCTACCTGAATATAATTTTAAAATAACAATCACTGATACTAATCCCGATGCTGTATCGCAAAACTGTATTGATGGTGAAAAGATAGTGGCTGATGCTGAATTATTGCCGTTTGATGATAAAAGTTTTGATTTGGTAATAATGAGATATGTTCTTCAGTTTAATCTTTTTGAAAATCAAAAGAATATAATTAGTGAAATATCTAGGGTTACCAAGGTTTTTGCAATTGTTCAACACGGCGGGGCTGATAGTTTTGATCCAGAATCGTGGCGTGAAATAGTTAATAGAATTTTTATTGATGACGACCTGCCCCAAATTAAAAGATCGGGAATGTACTGGTCAACCGCTGAGCAGATTGAAAACCATATGGATAATCAAAATATAAAATATGAAAGAATTTTGTCAAAAAAGATTCAAGGCCTTTCACAACCCTTCATTGAAAGATACTCTCTAAGTAATGAGCAGGCAACTAAACTTAGAACAATGCTTGGAGACAAGGATTTTCTAACTCAAACCACCTGGATTATATACTCCAAAGAATAAATAATATCAGGCTGTCTAGTCTTTTGATTTGCAATTTTTACTCATTTACATTAAAAATGGTATTAGGTTATCAATTTATGTGAAATTTTAGATAAATTGGTGTCCACTGTCGTACTCAAGTTGGAGGTAATGACAGCCACGAACGTTGGTGGTAGTATCATGTTATATTATGCTAAAACACATCAAGCAAGGTATTGTTATTATAAAAACCGCATGGTTAAGAAACCTTAATTATCGCTTTACCATAATCATGTATCGGGCTGGAGAAATAACAGAACTTTTGGTCTTGATATTGATGTGGACTGCCATCTACTCTGGTGGTACCGGAATAATAAAAGGTTTTACATTGAACGAAATGGTAACATATGTGCTCGTTGGTAACTTGTGCTCTCTTGCGGTGAGAAACTTTTTACCAGCTTATGTCTCCAGGGATATTGTCGAAGGAAGATTATCCATGTTTTTAGTTAGGCCAATTCCTTACATTAAGTTTATATTCTTCAATGAATTTGGCCGTTCCTTTCTTTCTACATCCCTGTCTTTGTTGACTCAGTCAATACTGATTCTATTTTTCCTAGATAAATTTATATTTAATGGAAATATGATTTATTTATTGTTGATTGTTGCAATGATTTTCCTTGCTTTTGTAATCGAAATGCTTATTGGATTTTTGATTGGTACTATTGCATTTTGGACAGATGAAACTGAAGCATTGCAATTAACGATTGATAGAATTAAAAGATTTTTCTCTGGAGGTTATTTTCCACTAAGTTTACTTCCTGTTACTTTAGCGACGGTAAGTATTTATTTACCATTCGCGTATTCATTCTATTTTCCTGCTCAACTTTATCTAAAAAAGATTAGTGTTCATGATGGTTTAATCGGTCTTGGAGTTCAATTGATTTGGATAATTATTTTATCTGGTATTTTGCATTTTGTTTGGAAAAGGGGTTTAAGAAAATATGAAGCCAGTGGTTCGTAAAATATATTAAATATAAATAAAATATGAGTATAATTGAAGTAAAAAATTTATCGAAAAGATTTGAATTCTACCGTAAGCAAGCGGGGCTTTTGGGTACAATCAAGTCTCTTTTTTATCGTAAAAAGTGGTACAAAGATGCGGTTGATGATATTTCTTTTAATATTGAGGAGGGGGAGATAGTTGGCTTTCTTGGACCAAATGGTGCGGGTAAAACAACAACGTTAAAAATGTTGTCAGGCATCTTGTATCCCAGCGCTGGTCAAGTGAGTGTGCTTGGATATGATCCACAAAAAAGACAGAAGAACTTTAAGAAACAGTTTGGAATTGTAATGGGTCAAAAGGATCAGTTGGCTCGATTGATAACTCCAATGGATAACTTTGTGTTATTTAAAGCGTTTAGTGAAATCAGTGATGAGGATTTTAGATCAATTATAGATGAACTTAGTAAGCTACTGGAAATTGAAGATGTATTAGATGTGCAGGTTAAAAAACTATCACTAGGTCAGCGCATGAAATGTGAATTGGTAGCATCGCTACTGCATAGACCAAAAGTATTATTCTTAGATGAACCAACAATCGGTCTTGATGTTGTTGCGCAGAAGAATGTTAGAGATTTTATTAAAAAATATAATCATCTAAAGAAAACAACTATAATTCTTACATCCCACTACATGGATGACATCAAAGAGTTGTGCGATAGGGTTATTGTCATCAATTTCGGAAAGATAATTTACGATGGAAAATTGGCTCACCTGATCTCAACATATGCAACAGACAAGATAATCAGGATTACATCTATTGAGCCAATTAGGCGGGAAGACCTGGAGAGGTTTGGTGTCATTGAAGATTATCAGGGTATCAGAGCGTCCATAAAGGTTCCGAGAGAATCGGTCAAAAGAATAGCCTCAGAAATCATTTCTTCAGATTTAATGATAGATGATATCCTGATCGATGAAATGCCAATAGACGACATAATCAGGGTTATTTTTCAAGAAACTAACGGGGAGTTGGCTAAATAATTATTCGAAGGGTTTTTTGTCGATAAAATTTGACAAGCAAACCGGTTTTGATATAATAGAACTACTACGAAAAAGATCTTGCTAAGTTGCGTGCTTAGTGAGAACTTTTTTATTTTCAAGTAAATCTCTAATCTGTATTAAATACATAATTCTTAAATAAGGTCTTTGTTTAATAAAAATCGAGGTGTTTTTAGGGGTTACAGACATACAAGATACGCACTTTCCCATATCTCTAACATAGTCAGTTAATGCAACAAAATCTCCATCTCCAGACATAAGTATTACTTTATTTACAATATTCCTTTCAACATCAATAGAGACTCTGTTTGTTAATTCAACATCACAGTTAGCTTTAATTTTTCCACCTTCTCTAACAGTTTGTTTAACCACTAACTCAACCCCGTACCCTATAATAATAGCCTCTATGGTTTTCAAATATTTGACATCTCCAATGAAGAATACTATTTTACAATCTCTATATTTATCATAAAGATACTGAAATAGTAAACTTAAATCCAAATCAAAATCAATACCTTGGGCACTCAATATGATGTTAGCAGCGTCTATATATACACAAGTTAATTCCATTCAAAGAGTCTATCAAATACAACCCGAAGTTTTTATAAAAATTTTCTAAAGAATCGGCAAAGATCTTAAGAATTTTTACTAACCACAGCTAGAATCTTTCAATCTCTATTAGTAAAATTGACGGAAAAACCGTCAATTTTCTATATTGGGGCTAAAACCTAGACCCTAGGAAGCCACCATCTGTTTATCTACCACATTAATGTTTGTAGAGGTGATAATTCTTGCAAAAACTCCAATAATAAGCTATTATTTGGAGTATATGGTAAATCACATGAGACACACATCCGGACACACCGGAAACAGAAGAAGTCACCACGCACTAACTGCTGTGGATGCTACTCTTTGTAAGGATTGCGGAGCTCTAAAGCAAAAGCACAGAGCTTGTTCAAGTTGTGGTAAATATAAGGGAATTGACGTTTTTGCAAAGAAAGTAAAGGCTCCAAAGAAGACAAAAAAGGAGAAGAAGGCAGCTACAAAGTCAAAGCCAAAGGCAGCAAAAGTTAAAAAGGTTACAGCAAAGAAATAATTATCAAGGTCACGGAACAGCACATTTAGCACTTTCATCAAAATATAAAACAGTATGGCAAACAGACATCTCTTAAG
>CAIPFZ010000037.1 GCA_903864515.1 uncultured bacterium | reverse complement strand
TAACATTGTTAGGCAGCAGTTTAAGGATTTTGAGTATGTCGAAGAGACAGGAAGCACAAAGCATCACCTAGAAGAGTTACGCGCTGAATATCTAAACGATAATCTAAAGATTATGTTGCGCTCTGCTGCTACGGATCTTCAAGAAGGGAACGCAGCAGTAGCGTTAGATCATTTAATTAATAAGACAGCAGATATTAAGAGGATTACGTCTACTGTCCGTGACTTGGATGTTTCTGATGTGGACAGCGCTCTTTCTTATTTTGAAAACATAAAGAGGCAGCAAGAGGCTGGAAACTATGGAATTTACACAGGAATCAAGGGGTTTGACACATTCATGCCCTCTGGAATAATGCCGGGTAACTTTGGAATTCTCCTTGCCTATCCTGCTATTGGCAAGTCTTGGATGGCACTTTACTTTGCTGTCGCTGCTTGGAAAAACGGTAAGTCTCCTCTGATCGTATCTTTAGAAATGACAGAGACAGAAGTGAGGAATCGTATCTTTACTATTATTGGTGAAGGTCTTTGGTCACATAGAAAACTTAGCATGGGCAATGTTGAATTAGACATGATGAAGAAGTGGATGCATAAAACCTTTGATGGAAAGCCTCCAATTCACATTATATCTAATGAAGGTTTGGGAGAGGTAACTCCCTCAGTATTGCGTGGAAAGATAAACCAATATAGCCCATCAATAGTTTTTCTTGACTATCTTAATCTAATGAACTCAAACTTTAAGACCGAAAGCGAGGTAGTTAAGATGAAAAACCTTAGTCGTGAACTCAAACTCCTTGCCATATCAGAAGAAATACCAATCATAGCCATTTCTTCTGCAACACCAGATGATATTACCGATATGAATAGCGTTCCCACCCTTGGACAGACCTCTTGGTCACGACAGATTGCCTATGACTCTGATTTTCTTCTAGCATTGGGAAGGGCGGCGAACTCAGATGTCATAGAGTGCGTATTTCGTAAGTCAAGGAACGGACCCTTAGGAGACTTTTTAGTACAAGTAGACTTCGATAGGGGACTTTTTAGGGACAAGGCGTTTGATTAATCTTGATTACTGGTTTGTGTTATAATTGATCTATGAAAATTTGCGGAAGATGTAAAGAAGAAAAAGAATTGCATAGTTTTGGGAAAAAGGGTAATGGATATCAATCTTACTGCATTCCTTGTAGAAGAATAAAGCAAAAAGAATGGGTTGCTGCAAATCCACAAAGATCTGAAAATGTTAGAAAAAGAGCAGCAGAATGGACAAAAAACAATCCAGAACGTGCGAAAGCAAATAGAGATAAATATAGATTAAAAAATATAGAAGATATAAGAGAACGCTCCGCACATCAGCATAGACAGAGAACCTATGGAATAAATCAAGAAGATTATGAAAATATGCTTAATGGTCAAGATGGTGTTTGTGCTATTTGTAAAAATGGTTCAAAACTTTGGGTAGATCATAGTCACTCAACAGGTATGGTTCGTGGATTGCTTTGCCCATCATGCAACACACTTGTTGGATACATTGAAACACACGGTAACTTGATTGATAAAGCAAAAAACTATATTAAAGATTTTGAGTAATCCTGTATAATTTGTGTATGAAAAACTTCATACATAAAAATATTCGTCGATTTAGTTTAGACGGAGTTATTTATGATGATTCTTTTATTCCAAGATTAAAAGAAGAATATATAAGAATACTTGAAGTTCAAATGAAACTACAAGGTTTTTCCCCAAGACTTGACATTCATCCAGACTTTACAATAGAATATACTGGTAAAGCATATAACTTTGAGATATCTATATAC
>CAIPFZ010000036.1 GCA_903864515.1 uncultured bacterium | reverse complement strand
TGATTAATTTTAAAAAACACCATCAATATGTAATCTAATTCAATGGACGACTTCCCTTTTTAGGTGTCATACCCTTTTTAGGCAAAGTGAAGAAGAAGGTAGTTCCCTTATTTTCAACTGACTCAAACCAAATCTTACCACCACTTGATTGCTCAATAATTGATTTAACAATATAGAGACCTAGTCCTGTACCTTCTGAATCTTTAAATTTAGCATTATCCGCTCTGAATAGTTTCTGGAATATACTAGATTGCTGACTAGAAGGTATTCCACATCCATTATCAGAGATAGAATTTAAAATATTATCTCCATCAGTCTTAATTTCCAACTTAACGTTCCCCCCAATTGGAGTATATTTTAAGGCATTTGTTAATAGATTTTGATAGACAATTCTTATAAGCCTAGGATCAATAAAAATCTTTTCTAGACCATCTCCATACACCACCTCAACGTTTGTCTTATTCTCACTAATGACCGTTTTAAGCTCGTCAACAACATCACCAACAATCACCTTAAGATCTGTCAATTCTGGTTCCACGGAAAAAGTTCCCAATTCAATACGAGAAATATTCAACAATGAGTTAACAAGTTTAACCATACGTCTATTTCCATGATCAACTTCATTAAGATATTCTTTTTGTTGAGCATTCAATTTACCAGCGTCCCCAGAAAGCAACATCTCAGCATACCAACCAATTGAAGTTAACGGGGTCCTTAATTGATGGGAAGCCAAAGATACGAATTCTGTTTTTGCCTTATCTACATCTTTTTCTACTGTAATATCTCTAAAGACCTCAATTGTTCCAATTATTTTTTCATTAAACAAGAAAGGTGAGACTGTGATACCTACAGGAAACCTACTTCCATCTTTTCTCTGATAGTAATAAGTTGTTCCAAGGGGGACAGTAGCCTTTTCTCCTGTGGTAATAGCCCTTATCATAGGCCTGCGATTTACAGGAACAGCATCTCCGTTTTCATCACTAATTTTCAAGACATCAATTACAGACTTATCTAAAACTTCATCTATTTTAAAACCTAACATATCTAAAGTTGATTGGTTTGCAAATGTAATAACTCCATCTTGATTTGTAGTGACAACACCATCTCCAATACCAGTAAGTATTGCTTCATTTTTAGATTTAGCAATAATCAAATTTTGAGCTTGCTCCTGCATGTCATTTAAAACCTTTCTAATCTGATCTTCTGCTTCAACTCTCTCAGTTATATCATGTTCAATAGCTACAAAATATAAAATATCATTTTTATCATTCAATATGGGCGATATACTTATATCAGCAGTATAAATTTCTCCATTTTTTCTTTTGTTCTGTATTTGACTTAAAAATGTCTTTTTCTGTACCTTTATTGTTTCCCACAAATTTTTATAATAGGAATCTGCCATAGGTAACCTCCATAAAACACCTGCTTTCTTACCAAGAGCCTCTTCTCTTGTATATCCTGTGATTTTTTCCATCCTTTCATTTCCATAAATCACAATACCCTCAGAATCAGTAATTACAACCTGATCAGTAGCATTATCCACCGCCAATTTAAATTTCTCCAAATCACTAGCTATAATTTCAACTTTTTTCTTTTCATTTTCAACATCTTTTAAGATATTTAAAATAGTGTTATTTTGATCTTCAACCTCTTTGGTCTTAGATTTAATTCCTGCAGTTTTTTCCTGGACCTTCTTATCCATATCCCTATATAGATCACTTAAATTATCTGTCATCTTATTAAATGCAGAAGACAAATCACTAAACTCATCTCGAGTATTAATATTTATTTTTTTAGAAAAATCACCTTTACCTATAGATTCAGACAACACCTTAAATTTTTGGAGTGGTCTGATAAAATTATTTATTAATAAATATATCAAAAGACCAGATATTGCCATACCAAACACAATTATCAAAACAATTGGAAAAACAATAGATAATACAAAATAATTAATATGTTTAAGCTCAATCTCAGAAATTAAATAAAACGGTAAATCTCCAATTCTAATTACTGAAATAATCTCTTCATCACCATCTCTATCGTCATAAAGTTTAACAGTCTCTATATCTCTGTAGTTATTAACAACCCTTTGTACACTATCATACCCTAGTGAATTAATTTCTTTACCAAGAAATCTATTTGTTTGTTTAATTATATCATTATTTTCTGATGATATTTTACCTAAACTATTTAAAAATCTTTCCTTTTTATTAGACACGAGAACAACGCCAAATTCATCTACCATCATACTTGTAACACCCTTCGATATTTCACTTGAAAGTATTGAATTATTAATTTCCACACTATTAGTCTTAACCACCAAGACACCAATTACCTCTCCATCATCAGCCTTAACCGGATGAGAAAAATAATAACCAAATTCATTACTTGTTTTTCCCACCAAAGAACTGACGGCAGGTTCACCCTTAATTGACTTCTTGAAATAATCTCTAAAACTATAGTCTTGACCAATAAAACGTGGATCCGTAGAGACTAAACCTATACCATTCTTATCCAATAGGTAAATAGACAGATAATCACTATTTTCCTTAGCGTACTCAGAGAATATGCCTAAAAGTTCTTTCTCACTTACTTTTTTTCTATCTAGAATAAATTCTCTTACACGAGTCCTGGTTCCAAGCATTTTTGCAAAAAGTCTATTCTTATCAAATAACGCATGAGTTTCATGAGTCTGCTCTATACCTATTTTTAGTACCTGTTCAATTTTCTGATCAGTCAATTTTCCGCCTAGATAGTATGACACAGCAACACTGAGTACTAAGCATAAAGTTAAACTGCTCAACAAGATAACTAAGATTATCTTTTTCTTTATTGAAAATTTTACAGATAG
>CAIPFZ010000035.1 GCA_903864515.1 uncultured bacterium | reverse complement strand
GAAAATATCTATCAAATACTTACAATCTTATAAAGAATAATAACTATAAAGCGGTTCTAATTGAAGGCAATAGAAAGAGGTATCTTGAGCTATGCAAGAACTTACCGCAGGATGAGGTCATAAAGGTTAATAGATTTGTTACATTTGACGGGGACTCTACCATCGATTGCATTCTTCGAGAAACGCCAATACCTAAAAATTTTGACTTACTCTCAATCGATATTGATGGGTGTGATTATTTTATTTTCGAGTCATTACGTCAATTTTCACCTAAAATAGTTTGTATTGAATTTAATCCAACGATACCAAACGAAGTTGAATTTGTTCAACAAAAGAGTTTTTTTGTAAAACAAGGTTGTAGTGCGCTATCAATTACAAATCTTGCTATTTCAAAAGGGTATCAACTAATTGCAACTACAAAGGTAAACCTAATATTTGTACATGAAAATTACAAAGCTTCTGTAATTGGAAATGAGAATCCATCATTAGATAATTTAAGAGATGATTCACAAATAAAAACTTTTATCTTTTCAGGATATGATGGAACTATCTTATCAAACAAAACTAAGATTAAACTAAATTGGCATGGCACAGGCCTCTATATAAGTGATATACAAGCTTTACCAAAATTTCTAAGGCGCTTTTCTGGTGATTATGGTTTATTTCGCTCATTATTAATTAAATTATGGCAAGCGTTTTTTGCATTCAAGTGCTTAATTCGTGATCCCGAAGAATTTAAAGCCAATCTCAAAAATAAACTTAATAGATAAATTTACATTCGCAACACCTATTTATTGTAGCGAAGCTTAAAAATATTTTCGGCTTTTTCTTACTGTTTTAAACCAGGTTATAGGTTAAATTAATCTGCTCTAAGGATCGGTTGTTGAAATTCAACTATAAAGAGTTGTCCCCTAACATAAGTAAATATTTTAGAAGTAGAATCTTTTGTTGTTTATGAAAGTATTTACAACAGGAAGTTTTTTATAGAAATTGAGGTTTACCGTGAGCCAAATCTCGACCATCCTAAAAGACGCACTTTAGCATCCCTGTCAAACCGACATTCCTAGGGTGTTGTTTTCTGCCTTTGCTCAGTAGTCTCTAGGCAAGTGTCACACGAGTGACCGGTGGTTCCTTCTCTTGTTGTAAATCGTGATCCAGTTTCTATTATTTTAAGCACATCCCTGTGGTTTTCAAATGATTAGGCATTGAGTACTTCATGATGGTAAGTGCGATTAAAGTGCACAATAAAGGTATTTTCTGTGGCTTACCAGGCTGGATAAATTGGAATGCAACCCTTTTTCCCTAACACCAACCGATGAACATACCAGACCGATGTTCACTCCCGCTATCTAAACTTATGGTTTTAGGTAAGCGGTGGATCTCTTATAACTGCACGAGCACTCTGACCACCCTAGCTATTGGTAAAATAACGTCGATTTAAATGGTTAAAATCTCACGATTAGTTTCATCAACGATATTTAAGGTCCTAAAGGGCCTGTCGTAACACAAGGTGTCGTACATAAAACCATAGCCCACATCGAGTTAGCTAAGGCTGGCGCAATCAACGCAACCTTGGTCGGCCCGGGGACACTCTTTTTGGTTCAATAGTTGGTGACCTGTCTGGTTTTATCGGACCAATTTCATCTAGAAACTCTGGCTCCCGTGGTTAATTCCTTTTGCCATCCAGCCACAAACTCAGATGGGGTTTGATAATCCAAGCTTGAGTGTGGTCTGATTAAATTGTAGTGCTTG
>CAIPFZ010000034.1 GCA_903864515.1 uncultured bacterium | reverse complement strand
TTTGCTCTTAATTCACTATTCCCAAAAGGACTAGCTGAGAGAGCTACACCTGGCGCCATGAAGAAGATTGAGCTTATCAAAGCTGGGGAGGAGGCTGAGAGAGCTGTTAGAGAGGCACTACTTCTTAAGAACCTTAAAGAACTTAATGAAGTTAAGATTACTATCTCTGGAAAGGCCAATGAAAAGGGTCACTTCTTTGCAGGAATTCACAAAGAGGAGATTATCTCTGCTCTTAAGGAACAAAAGCAAATTGATATGGACGCAGGACACATTGTCCTTGATAAGGCACTTAAGGAGGTTGGAGAGCACAAGGTTGAGGTTAAGGTGCAAGACAAGGAGTCTCACTTTACAGTGGAGTTGGTAGCGCTTGTATAATTCTATACTTGGTCGCTAGATTCTAGAAAGCATCCGCGCTGGCGGGTGTTTTTTTGTGTGAAGATGGGGATAACTTTGCTAAAACAATTGAATAATGTGCGGTAATATTTATATAGCGTTAAATTTAATAAAATGATTTTAAGATTATTAAGAAAATTAAAATTAATAAAAAAGAAGACATACCCCAAAAGGAGTCTTGGTGATTTTATGATAAATGCCCCATTGGAAGAAAAGAAGGCTGTCTATGCAGAGATCATCAGAAGGTCAAATGCAAGGCAAAGAAAGATCGTGGAAGAAGCGGAAAGGATTTTGGCGGAGAGGGAGAGGTCTAAGACTAAATAATATGTTTAAAGAACTATTGATAAGACTAAAATATTTAATAATAAAACCTGACCCAAAGAATGGTCTTGGGGAGTTTTTAGCATATGCATCGAAAAAGGAGCAGGCTAAGTTTTATATGGAAGTAAGTAGAAGATCTACTTTAGCACAGAGGGCTATTATTGAGAAATATAATAAAATGGTAGAGTCTGGGGAAGTGAAGGGGGTCGATGTAAAACAAAACCAACTCTAGTAATGTAAAAATGCCTTATTATTGCTGAAGAAAAATTGGTGATGTCATTAATTTTGATTTGTTTATTCGAAAATTAACCCTAAAAAATTGGGTGGGAGAGGGCTTGCATTTTATTTTCTTTACATACATAAAAAATTGTATTTTGTTTCATATTTCTGGAGTTATTCACTATTTTTTTTATAAATTAGCTATAGAATACATAGTGTAAGTTGTGCAGGTCGAGGCAACTTACTTTTATTAAGTTAATTTGAGATAATTTAATAAAAAGAAAAACCACAGATTTGAATCTGTAGATTATTCTCGCTTACCTCTTTATCTTAACATAAAATAAAGATGAGAAATAAAATAATGTGTGGATATCTTTTTAGGGAACAATTGTCTCTTTAGGCTAAAAATGGCTAAAACCAAAAATAAGGGGGTGCCCCAATATGCATCTGCGGATACAGGTGTAATCGTTAGTAAAGATTACGCGGTAAAACATCCAAAGACAACATACAAAAGATTTGTCAAAAGATAATTAGCAAAATAAAAGCCTTTTGTCTACAGCAGAAGGTTTTTGCATTTCTATTATATACAAAGACTATTCGATGTGTGGATAACTCCCAAAATCTCCAGATTTTCTTCAGCTTTGAGTCTTATAATATCAAGTATGTAAAGTGGTGGTAATCTATAGAATGGTGGTATAATTCAGGTGAATGACAAGAAATCAAAAAATAGAAGAAATAAGTAATCGCCTGAATATAAACTATATCTATGCCCATAGTGTAGCTGATCGTGTGGCTGGAAATAACTACATTGAGGATGCAAAAAAGTTGATTATTGACAAGCCGAAGCCTTTTGTAAAATGGGTTGGTGGTAAAAGACAACTTCTAAAGCAATTTAGAGATCTAAAATTATATCCACCAGAGAAATTTAATCCAAAGATAAATAGATATTTTGAGCCTTTTGTCGGTGGGGGTGCTGTATTTTTTGACCTACTTCCTAGACAGGCATTTTTGTCTGATCTTAACAGGGAGCTTGTTGTTACATATAATGTGATTAAAAATAATGTTGAATCTTTGATAAAGTCACTAAAGAAGTATAAGTATGACAAAGACTTTTATTTAGAGATTCGTGCTAAAGATCCAGATAAATTATCTGACTTAGAAATTGCATCTCGTTTTATTTATCTCAATAGAACATGTTTTAATGGAATGTATCGAGTGAATTCTAAGGGGGGATTTAATGTGCCTTTTGGTGCATATAGTAATCCAATGATTTGTGATGAAGTAAATCTGCGCAGGGTTTCAGAATCATTGAAGGGGGTTGAAATTAAGAATCAGGATTATAAGGAAATTATCAAAAATGCAAAGAAAGGTGATTTCATTTATTTTGATCCACCTTACTATCCGGTAAGTAAAACTGCTTCTTTTACTTCATATACAAAAGATGCGTTTTTGGATAAAGAACAGATTGAATTAAGAGACACTTTCCTTGAGCTTCACAAGAGAGGCTGTCTGGTGATGCTTTCAAACTCAGATACTCCATTTATTAACAAAATATATAGTGAGCTTGAGAAGTTTGGAGTTAGGATTACAAAGGTTGATGCTGGACGTGCGATTAATTCAAAGAGTTCGGGGAGGGGGAAGATTAAGGAGGTGTTAGTAATTAATTATTAATTTATGAGCGATCGCATTGCTAGAAATATTGACTATAAAAGTTTTTTAACATCTGTATCGGATGAATATGACGATATAGCTTGTAATAAATTGGTAATTCCTGAATTTCAAAGAAACTATGTGTGGACAAATAGTAATATAAAAGATATTTTTAATTCCATTAAAGAGAATGGAAATAATTACTATTTAGGTAATATTGTCATCGTAAAGGATGGAAATAATAGATCTAAGATTGTTGATGGACAGCAGCGCTTAGTTACGTTATCTTTGATATCAAAGGCCTTAACTAGCGTAGAAAATGCCAATAGTAATGATTTAATCAATTTAATTTGGGCGGATCCGAGCCATAGAACATCAAGAATTTTATTCCAAAAAGAAAATCTGCAAAGTATTTACGAGGCAATTATAAATGATAAAGAAATTCCAGAACAATCATTGGATAAGAGTCAGCTGATATTGTTTAAGTCATATAATAGTATTAAAAGGTTAATTAGTGAACTAGAAAACGTGGAGGCCTTTACTTCAAGCTTATTAACTTTGGAATTTGTCGTGATTAAATCAGAATCCGATGAGGATGCTTATCAGCTATTTGAAGGTCTTAATTCGAATGGACTATCTTTATCTGCTGTTGAGCTAACAAAAAATGCAATCCTTGGTAAGATTAAAAATTTAGACGAATCTAAAATTAATACAGCCATAGAGGTGTGGAATTCTCTCGAAAAGAACTTTGAGACTACCAATATTGGTTGGTTTAATAAATTTCTTCGTTATCAAATGTTTTCGGATGGTGGATATATTGGAAACGCTGAATTATTTAAGACTATTAAAAAGGAGGTTGTAAATAAGTCGGATGCTTCTGCTGTCGATCTGATTGACTACATAGTTGAATTAAAAAGTTGTTCTGAAATATATATATCTTTTAGAACATCTAATATTAATAAAGGTGATTTTAATTTATCCATTGCAGGTGAATCGTGGCAAAGAATACAAAACTTCATTTATTTCATGAAGTGTTTAGAAATAGAGCAGGTTTATTCTGTGTTATTGTCATTGTATAAATATGGTAAAGATGAGCCAAGGTATCATGCTCGTGGGGTTACATTTTCTGAACACTTAGAAAAACTTTGGAATTTCTTGCTTATAGTTAAATATACAAAAATAAGCCCCTCATATTTTGAAAGAGATTTCGCTGCGATTTGTAAAGATATTAAGCATTTAAGTTATAATAAGTTTAAGGAAAAGATGGATACTTTTTTTAAATTATTAGGCGCAAAGATTTCAAATTTAAAGGATGATTTTACTTATGACTTTAGTAATTCTATTGATTATCAAAAAGACGATAGAAATATGATTAGATATATTCTGGATGAATATTTATTGTCTGTCGGTCAAGGTTCAGACAGTAATATTGAAACTGAGCACATTGTCCCCGAAAATAATCAAGATGAATGGATTAGCATAGAAGACAAAAATATAGTTCGTATGTACGTCGGTAGAATAGGTAATTTAACTCTTCTGAAAGATACTTTAAATAATGATGCTGGTTCTAAGAATTTTGATTGTAAATATCAAGAAGCATACAGATATAGTCGATATACATCAAATACTCAACTAAAATGCGATTGGGGCGATAAATTTAATTCAAGTGATCCTGTGGAACAAGCTATTATTCCTAGAGGTATGATTATAGCTGGTATCATATACGAAAAATATAAAAATAATTTATTAATATAACAAACAAAAATGAAAAATGATTTTAATACGCTTATAAATACATTCAAAAATTCAATCAAGACTTGGGACTATTTTATAAACTGGAATAAAGTTTTTTCTAATTCTTCTGATTTAGAAATAACTCTTAATAAATTAAACTATCTCTTGGGAAAGGAAGATTTAAAATTTGAATTTAAGAAATTATGTAATTCAAATCCTGATATAATAAGTGCCTTACCAATTCTATTAGCCGTTAGAGAGAATAACCTTGAGGTTTTTGACAAGGTTGCCAAAAGTTCTGAATTCTTTGATTTTTCAGCAGACTCAAGCGATACTGAAAAACAATTTGAATTTTTAGAAAAGTCTGGTTTATTGAGTCTGTTTAAAAAAGAAGGAATAAAAAATTTAGTCGATTATGTTGTTGGTGTTGAAGTTGGGTTAGACAGTAATGGAAGAAAAAATAGAGGTGGAAGGCTTATGGAAAATATCGTAGAGGCTTTTATAAAAGATTTTACGGAAAAAAGAGGTTATGAATATATGACACAAGCCAAAGCTCGTAAAATGAAGGTTAAGTGGGGTGTTGTTGTCAATGTTGATAAAACTTCCAGAAGCTTTGATTTTGCTGTATATAATCCAGAAAATAAAAAAATAAAGCTATTTGAGACTAATTTTTACAACGGTGGGGGTTCGAAATTAAAAGCAGTCTGCGGTGAATTTCGTAATCTTTATGATGAGTTAAAAGCACAGGGTATAGATTTTATATGGATAACAGATGGTCTTGGCTGGAATACAGCAAAAAGACCACTTGAAGAAACATATAATCACAATGAATATGTCTTCAACCTTAGTATGCTAGAGAAAAATGTTTTAGATAACCTTAATTGGTAATTAATATGTCATCAAAGATAGATAAAAAACTCAACCTACATCCCGAAGAATTTGATCTAGAATGTACAACAGTCTGGGCTTTTCCTCGTAGGGGTTCTTGGGCGACCCACAAATCAGACTGGCGGGGAAATTGGGCGCCTGAAGTTGTTAGAAATCTAATACTTAGATATTCGAAAGAAAAAGATCATTTACTAGATTGCATGATTGGTGGTGGAACTACTGCAATAGAGGCAAAAATACTTAATCGTCACATTACTTGTGTTGATGTGAATGAAAAAGCGTTGGAGAGAACAAGAAAAGCTCTTGAATTTGATGTTCCAAATATGTCTAAACAAAGAATTGTTAAATGTGATGCAAGAGATTTGAATTTCATCAAAAATGAAGAAATAGACTTTATACTTACTCACCCTCCGTATGCAGATATTATAAAATATAGTGAAGGCGAGGAAATATTAGAAGATTTATCCAATATTCATAATATCGATAAATTTGTCGATGAAGTTGGTTTGGTAGCCAAAGAACTATTTAGGGTCTTAAAAAAGGAAAAATACTGTGCGATTTTAATAGGGGACACAAGGCGCAATAAAATGTATCAACCACTTGCTTTTAAAGTAATGCAGAAATTTTTGGGCGCAGGTTTTCAGTTAAAAGAAGACATTATTAAAAGGCAATTTAATTGTAAGGCTACAGGTTTTTGGGTGAATAAGTCTAAGGATGCAAATTTCTTGCTAATAATGCATGAGCATTTGTTTGTTTTCCAAAAGGTATAGAATCTAACTTCTTAATAATGCCCCACCCCTTCCAAAAACTTAAAAGAGCGATAAAAACTTTACATAAAAAGTCATTAAAAGCTGTTGGCCCACCAGCTCGTACCCCCAGGCCTATAAGAATATCCCAAAGGCAAATCATACTAACTGGTCAAGAAATTGAATATACTCTTCGTGTAAACCCTAGATCCAAATCCATCAGACTTGCCATTCATGCTGGTGGGGAATTCATTGTTACAGCACCACCAAGGGCGACACAAACAATGATTGAAAGTCTAATTAAACTTAAAGCAAATTGGATCTTGGATAAAATAAATCATTTTAAAAATGTTGTAAAAGTTCCAAGAAATTCTAAAGCAGAACAAAAGGCAGAATATGTACGTCTAAAAAAAGATGCACTTAAAATTGCAACAGAGAAGGTTGTTTATTGGAATTCTTTTTACAATTTCAAATATAAGAATATTAGTATCAAAAATCAAAAAACCAGATGGGGGAGTTGCTCGAGAAATGGAAATCTAAATTTCAATTATAAAATTGCAATAATTCCCGATAAGCTCGCGGACTATCTTGTGGTTCATGAAATTTGTCACCTGGGTGAATTTAATCACTCGGCAAAATTCTGGGCACTTGTTGCAAAAACTATTCCAGATTATAAAACTGTTAGAAGGGAATTGAAGGGGATTAAATAAACCTAGAATATGGATTTTAGTTAATTACTTGTCTGTCTCCACCTTATTGTATCAGCCTATCATACATCAACATGCCATCCTCATCGGTGTATGAATAATTAAAGCCTGCTCGTTCAAGTGTTTTAATGGAAGCTGTATTATTGTTCTCCACTCCAGCTTCAATCTTCTTGCATTGTCTTAATTCCGACAGTATTAGAGCCTTATTTAGAATTTCTAAACCTAGACCTTGTCCTCTGTGATTTGGTTCAATGTAAAATACGATATATCCAACCTCTGAACTTTCAAACTCAAAATCAAAGAATCCGATATCTGAGTTGTCTTTGTCGTCATTTATTATCCAGAGATATCTTTTAGAAAAATCTATTAAATCAATATAATCATCTGTCTTTGCATATGTTGATAGAAATTCCATTCCAATTTTGTCATCCTGTAGCCAGTTTTCAATCTTGGAAGAATCTGCTTTTCTAAATTTGATTAAATTAATCATTTAATTGATTATATCAATAATGTGTTAATTTGAACATAAATTATTACTTAGTGTTATAATATAATCATGAACAATACCTACAACTGGTACTCGCAACTTATTAGACCCACATGGTCTCCACCTAGTTATCTCTTTGGTCCAGTTTGGACAGTGCTTTACATCTTAATATTTGCAAGCTTTGGCACAGTCTTCTATAAGGTCTTTACAAAACAACTCCCATGGATTGTTGCATTGCCTTTTGTCTTGAACTTATTCTTTAATTTCATATTCACACCAATACAATTTGGTTTGAGAAATAATTTGCTTGCAGCGGTGGATATTCTACTTGTACTTGGAACTCTAATCTGGGCGATATACGCAATTTATCCGCATGTAAAATGGATTGCTTACATTCAAATCCCATATTTGCTTTGGGTTACATTTGCTACAGTTCTGCAACTTACAATT
>CAIPFZ010000033.1 GCA_903864515.1 uncultured bacterium | reverse complement strand
CTATGTGGAGAAAGATTTAAAAATATCTTAGATTATTAATATAAAGAAGAAGCACGCGGTATTAGCGCGTGCTCCCATTGTTAGGGTTGTGTTATTTAGACGTAATTGGAGTATCTTATGAAATTCCAATCTTTGTCATAACGAAAGTGATATTCACCTTGGCTTTCAGTAAATAAAGGAATCTCATCGGCTGTTGCGATAGACACTAAGACCGTCATTGTAGCTTGACTTACCTTATACAAATTTTTAGTGTCTGGATTTTGAAGTCCTCTTTTAAATTTTGCTACATATTCAGTTGAATAATTCAGAAGATTACGCAATCTGACGTCAGATATTTGTCCAATTATTTCTCCTCCTGGTGGGATGATGATTTTACTTGGATCTATTTCTCTGATTGCCAGTTCGCCCGATATGACTTTTGGCAATTTGTCGAAAAGGGAAATCAGCTCATAGCTTCCCCTGCATCCCTGAATACGTTCTTTGGCGTTGATGACAACTTGCCAATTACGCCGAAGTGTGAAAAATTTAGAATTTATAAGGTTTGGATATTCTACAAACAAGAGGTTTGCAAACAGATTATTCAAGAAATTACCTATGACGGATACTCTGTCTCCTTGTCTTATAAGTTCGATTCTTCTTTCAGGAGCTGTGGAGTTTACTGTTTCCAATAAGTTATCAAAGTAATCCCCAAAACAATTTCTCGCCAGAAAGACAGAACGCATATGCGGTCTGCTTACTGAACCGCAAGATATCTCATCTTCTCCAATTGGATAATCCGGTTCGCCAGTGCATGTTGACGGGTCGATCTTGAAGATGTAGTTCAACAGATCAAGTATGCCAAGCCCAAGCATCGTTTCAATGTTCATATATTGTCTCTTTCTAATGGTTGAATGTTTGTTTTCTAGAAGCAATTTTATACCTAATATAAAGGTATAATTGACTTAATGGTTTGTCAAATGATTTTGTGGTTTAGCAATTCATAAGATTGCCCGCCGTCCTTTGGACGGCGGGCAATGGAGATTGCTTGAAATAAAACATCTATTGACGCGTTAACCATTCCTCAAGCTCCTTAACAGAAGATTCATGTACCACCAATTGATTATATGGTCTTTCTGTTATCACCTTAACAGGCACAGGTTCATGAGGTACGAGCGTATCGCCAACTATATCGTAAAACTTAAATCCCAATCTACGGCTGATACCTATAATAGGAGCTAGATCCCATGGGGTGTCAAAACCCGCCTCAAGAACCATCGCTCCAATTTCACCTTTCCATAATCTTGCAAAAGCAATACCGATACTTCCTCCACAAATCTCTGTGCCCTTAAAGATTCCATTATTGCCAATTTCTCCAATCATCTTGTTTATTAAAGCAGGTTGCTTGCTTGGCATACTGCGAAGAAGAACGTATTGCATTAGCAGAGAGATGTTGGTCTTTGGTGTAAGTTTTTTTGTTACACCAAAACGTTGATGAAAGACATCGCCAACTTTATCTTCTCCAGCAAAACTGTAAATATCTCCGGTGTTGGCATCGCCAATACACACTGCAATTACATTAGCATTTTTACAGAGCGCAATCATCGTTCCAACGCCTTGTGAAGAACCACGCTCATACGCCTTAGTTCCATCTAGTGGATCAACTGTGAAATAGATATCATCAGTAGAGTCTTGGCTTTTTGTTGCAACTCCATTCTCTTCAGCGATAATGCCATAGTTTGGAAATAGAGTGGTGAGCTCTTTTATATACATTGCTTGAGCCTTCATATCGCCGTTAGTTGTGAGGTCGTCCTTAACTCCATCGTAACCGACCTTCTTTATAATGGTTAAGTCAGCGCATTCATCTTGAATGATTTTAATTGCACGTGGAACAAGTTCTTCCTGTAGTGTTTTCCCGATTTGTTCAATTGTCATTGTCGTATTGTTGTTGTTTTTCATATTGGTATTCTTGTTTTGTGACTATTGTTTTGTCCGATTTAAATATATACCTAATTAATTGATTTGTTTTAAAATATAACAATATTTGTATAGTATCATTTACTCGGGTGACAATAACATTGATTTATATATGTAAAAGTGATGTAAATAATTGTAATGTCTTATTACAATTCAGAAGAGTGCTGTGTCTAATCTCTAAAAGTTATTATAATTACATTGCTTAAGTGGGGTGTGTCTTGTATAATCAAAATGAAAGTAACTACAAAAATGGAAAACAATATTCAATTTAACGACGAACAACAAAGTCAAAATCCAAGATTTCTCTATAGTAGACTCCAGGTATCTACTGATAAACCGGGGGTTGTGAATTTTTTGATTAAGCATAAGGTTGCCAAGGGTGAAAGAACGGCAAATTTTATTCTATTGGGTGTTACTGTATTATTTCTCATACTCTCTGTCTTTTTCTTTACATATGATGGTACTGATGAGAAGAAAGTAATTAATCAGTCTCTGGACCCATTTAACATGCCAAATTAAATTATGATAAAAAATAAAGGATTTACTTTAATAGAATTGCTCGTGGTAATTTCAATTATCTCACTTCTCTCAAGTGTGGTTATGGCTAGTGTAACTGGCGCAAGAAACAAAGCTAAAGAAAAAGCGTTTAGATCAGAGTTAATGCAATTTGTTAACGCATTGGAGATGTACAAGAATGATAAGGGTTCTTACCCCAACACAGTCCCGTCTAGTGGTGGTTATTACTACGGTTCTTACAATGATGATATTTCATCTTCTGAAAATACAGCGTCAGGATTACCTTTTTTGTACGGTGAAATGTCTAATTACATGAAAAGTTTTCCAAAAGCAAGAGGAAATAATCATCAAGGTGCCTGGTTCTATATGTTTAACGATCCATCTTCTGCCAATTATGCTAGATGTACTGGAGATACGAATAAGTCGGGTTATGTACTAGTACTCTACTCAACATACTGGGGTTCTGAATTCTCTGATTGGCCTACTTACGAATATTTTCTTCCCGGAGTCGGAGCTCTGCCTTCTTCAGGAACACACTGTTTCTCTATAAAATAAATTCCTCCCCTAAACTTTTTAAAATATTTTGGTGTATAATGTATATATGAAAACATCAAAAATAATTCTAATTGTAGCGGGTATAGTCATTGTACTTATCGCCATTGCTGGTATGTATAAATTCAGTGGAGATGATGATATATACATGCAAAACAACAGTGGGGGAGTTGGCCCTCAAGTCAAAGCCTATGATGCAACTTATAAGATAAATGGTCAGGAAGTTAAATTGGAAAATGGTATAGCAACCACAGAGTCTGCACCGGGTTCTGCATTAAAAACAATTACTAAATATTTTGGAAATGATTTGAAAGGAGATTTTGATAAAGATGGAACAGAGGACACTGCTTTTATTGTTACCCAAAATACTGGAGGAACTGGAACGTTCTATTATGTTACAACTCTCTTGAACAAAAAGACGGGTAAGGTTGCGGTGGATGCGGTTTTGCTTGGTGATAGAATTGCTCCACAGTCTATGTCTGTTGGTCCTAATAATACAGTGATTGTAAATTATGCAGATAGAAATCCTGGAGAGAGTTTTACCACTCCTCCATCTGTTGCTAAAACTATAGAGTTAAAGATTGATACAAATAGCGGTGCTTCAGAGTCATCATCGCCTCAATTTGGAGAAGTAGTTCAGAATTTTGAAGGGGAGGCTGACCCTGCAATTATGAATCTGGGTATGAAGACTTGGATTTGGGTTAATACTACCTATAGCGATGATAAAGGCTTCACACCAAAAATACCTGGTAAGTTTACATTAACTCTGAAGTCCGATAAAACTTTCTCTGCTGTAACAGACTGTAACGGAGTTGGTGGGGAATATACAGTGAAAGGAAATCAGATATCATTTACTAAAATGATGTCTACACTAATGTTTTGCGAAGGATCACAAGAGGCAGATTTTTCTAAAATGCTTGGCGAGGTACAAAACTTTCTATTTACATCTAAGGGCGAGTTAGTTCTAGGATTAAAAATGGATAGTGGATCTATGTTCTTTAAATAAAATTAGACAAAAGAATTAGCCGGTTCCTTTCGCAGTGAAGGGAACCGGCTTTGGTTTTGTTTTCTTTCTGGCTATCTGATTAACCCACCAGGGTTTTGAGAGGTGTCTTAATCAGACGCCGAGAGCTGCCGTTAGTGCGACACGGCGCCGGCGAAACGGCCGGTGGCGGTGGGGCGGGCGGAGGCGGATGAATAATTTTGATTGAGGCCGGCAGGGTTATCGTTGCGTCGTCGGTTGTTCATGGTAACGATGGTGTTTCATTGGGGTTGTTTCCCGCCCATTTACGCAACGCGCGTAGTGGAGGACAGGTATATAAAGCCTTAAAATAAGCCGTATATATCTATCCTCCAAAACCTGTAGATCTCCTAAAAGAACGTTATGGCAAAATATTATCAGACTATTTAAATTTGTCAAGCGTTTGTATATGCCCAGTTTTTTTGATCTTGTGCTTCATGTCATAATATGAATTTAGGTGTATAATTATATAGATTGGGATTCATTATTATTAAAATAAACCCAGTAGGTTTGATTTTATAAAATCACCTATTGAATCAAATAAACATATGGAATCATTAATAATTATTACCAACATATTAGGAATTCTTTTTGTGGTGTTGGGAATGTCTTTGTTTGCAAATAAAAAAGCTGTAAATTCTCTATTAGAAGAAGCTACAAAAAACGGAGCAGTGATGTGGTTGTTTGGCTTTTTATCATTGCTGATGGGTGCTATCGTCATAACTTTTGTGAACTCTTGGAATTCTAATCTAGAAATTCTGATTACAATATTAGGTTGGTTAATGCTGTTGAAGGGTATTATTCTCTTGATAATCCCAAGTGCAATAACATCGGTCTATAGAAAAATTAAAGGAGACTCACTTTTTTCATTAGGAGGGGTTATAGTATTAATTATTGGTCTTATATTAATGTTTTCTATTTAGCCAAAATGCCCGCATCGTTTTTATCAAATTAATAAAAATATATTATGGAACAAATCAAAAAAATGGGAATTGGGTTTGGTGTGATGGTGCTGAGAGATGGGAAAGTCCTTTTGGGTCAAAGACATATTGATCCTGCGAAGGCTGATAGTGAATTACATGGTGAAGGAACATGGACAATGCCAGGAGGGAAGCTTCATTTTGGTGAGAGTTTTGAAGAGGGTGCTAGGCGAGAGGTGTTGGAAGAGACTGGGGTTGTGATTAAGGCTGATGATTTGGAGGTGATAAGTCTTACTAATGATATTGTCCCTGATGCCCATTTTGTCACTATAGGAATGATTTTGAAAGAGTACAGAGGTGAGGCACAAGTAATGGAGCCAGATGAAATTACACAGTGGGAGTGGTTTCCACTAGATCAATTACCATCGCCATTATTCCCACCAAGTCAAAAGATTTTGGATAATTTTAAAGAAGGGAAGTTGTATAAGAATTAGTTCCTGCTGAGCTCGGAGCGCTTGAGGTGATCTGTCGGTATGATCGTTTATTAAGAAGTTTTGTGGGTTTATGTGCTAAAATGTAAACACATCATTATCTATGAAAAAAACTCACTACACTTTATATACTGTTTTATTTTTGATTATCGCATGCGCTTTTGTTTCTTCTGTCTACTATCAGCAAAAGACAATTGTAAGTGCAGATAATCACGTAGATATTGCATCCATCTTCTCTTTTTTTGTTTCCAAGACACCCGCAGTTGTTGCGCTTACATCAGCTCAGTCTGCAAATGTTTCAAATTCAGATTCTGAAGTTCTTGTGAATTCTTCACAATCCACAAAAGCAGTAGTGTCTGATGAACCAAAAATCGTTAAAAAAATAACCCTTCTTGCCGTTGGTGACATAATGATGCATCAAAACCAAATTGATTCTGCATATAACAAAAGCGCTGATTCATATGATTTTTCTGAATATTTCAAAAACATAAATTCATATTTGAAGGATGGAAATATTGTTTACGCCAATCTTGAAACACCTGTTGCTGGAAAAGATTTGAAATATTCTGGCTATCCAAGATTTAATGCACCAACAGAAATTCTTGGGGAATTGAAGAATAATTATTTTACCCATCTTGCATTAGCAAACAATCACGCATTGGACAGAGGTGTTGTAGGACTTTCAAATACAATCAAAAATGTTGAGGAAGCAGGGATGATTACGCTTGGTGCAAGAGAGTTGGAGTCAAGCGCTTCATCGTCAACTATAAATTATCAAATCACTGAAAAGAATGGAATAAAGGTTGGCTTTCTTGCATATACATACGGTACAAATGGAATTACTTTGCCAAAAAATAAAGCGGGTATGCTCTCTTATACTGACAAGGAACAAATTGTGAAAGATATCTCTGATTTAAAAAAACAAAATGTCGATGTTATAACAGTCGGCCTTCACTTTGGTGTTGAGTATTCAAGGACGGAGAATGCGTCACAGCGCTCACTTGCACAATTTGCATGTGATAATGGTGCGGATATTATTCTAGGAGATCACCCACATGTATTGCAACCTATCGTATATTTAAATAATTCCACTAACGATAAAAAATGTTTGGCCATATATTCATTAAGTAATTTCATATCTGGAATGCCTAATTTGTATACTGACTTGGGAGGAATTTTGAAAGTTGATATTTCAAAGGATGATTCGCTTGGTATAAATTCTTCATCTATAACTATTCAGCCAGAATTTTTTGGAACTTGGGTTAAGAGGGGAACTGACAAGAGTGGTTCTAAATATTTCACAATACTTCCGCTTGATGCTGATAAAATACCAGAAGGTATTGAAGTGACTAAAACAGAAGAGGCAAGACTTAAAACATACAGAACTTTTGTGGATACAAAGATTAAGGCTGGGCTTGTTGGAGTTAATTAATGATTAAGTAGTGTACAAAATATTGTAATTAAAAAAACCAAACTTAAAGCTTGGTTTTTAAAATTGTAATATTTATAATTACACTAGTCTCTCTCTATCTCTCCGTTTCTCATCATACCTTGTGGGGGAGGGATCCTTCTTCCTTCGCCCTGTCTTTCATATCTTTCATAGGTTGATGTACCCTTCATTTCATCTCTCTTTAGATACATCATTTCTGTTGACGTACCCCTTCTGTTATTATCGTTATCCTCTTTTGCTTTAAGTTGTAATTTTGATGGATCCCAAATTCTTGCAAACTTAGCTGTAATTATTTGTGTTGTTTGATCCATGACTCCATTCACACCGATAAAATCACCAACCTTAATTTTTGCAGCGTCAGTTTGTTGGAAGCCACTTGGAAGTCTTGAAAGATCAATTGTCCAAACTCCGCCCCATGTTTTTACAGAAATATTGTTGCTACCTATTGCTGTTACAACACCCCTTAGAACAGTATCACCATTTGATGCGACGGTTAGAATAACCTCCTTGCCTCCACGTACTAGACGACCTTTTTTATCTGCCTTAACACCATCGCCCATCCCTCTGTCATCGTTTTGGGAATTTTCACCCATCATGTTACCTGGTTGATTTCCTCCGTTGTTTGTCGTAAGACCTGCTTGTGAAGTTGAGGTAGAGACAATCTCAGCACTTGCAATACCTGTAATTGCAATTACCGCAACTAACATAACTATAATTTTGTATCTATTCATTTTGATTTTTAATATAAATAATAACTGTAAGACTGTATGTGATTATTATAGCATTCTGATGAGGTATAGCTATATGAATAACATAACTAATCAGATAACTAAAGTATTGCCAAAATCCATTTGGAAGGAAGTTGTTGTGAAGATGGGATTTTTTTGGTTGGGTGTATACAGGGTAATAAAAGAATGTTTGTATGGTCAGGTACAGAGGGTATAATATATTATGTTGCCTAATTCATTAATATGTGTTATTATATTTATGAATACATATGTTGGCTAGTGGCCAACGCAACAGCACAAGGAGATTGTAAAATGAAAAAGATATTAGTAAGAAAGGTAAGAAAGGTGGACATGAAGAAGGTGTGTGAAATACTCACTGCCTCCAGGAAAAAAATTGGTTTGAGTCTTGAGCAGATGTCAAAACGACTAGTTTGTCATCGAGTAACACTCGTACGTCTAGAAGCAGGCAGGTCAAAGTCCATTCCAAGGACTAAAATCGAAGCTACTGCCCTTGCGTATGAAATTGATGTAATCGAGTTGGCGAGTCTCTGTGGCTACCCTGATTTCGTTCCATCTCCTCAAGAAAATAACCAAAAGGAAGATGATTCTTCTCAAATGGTAACCGTTGAAGATTTGGAATATTTGCTGATGGTAGCAAATGGTCTAAATAAGCCAATGAGCTTTCAGATGGTAATTGATCTTTTGAGAAGACGTCAGAACTAGAATACAGCCCGTTGTCCGACGCAGAAGTCCTCTGCCTCGGCGGCGGGCTATCTGTTAAATTAGTAGATTACAAACTTATGTAGTATACTCCTCAAGTCGCATTTAATAAGACATAAATTTAAAATACTAATATGAACGATGATCAAACAACACCGGTAGCAGCAGCTGATACAACAGCAGCACCTGAGGTAGAGGCAACAGAAGTTGCTGCAACAGAAGGAGATGTAGAGGCAACTCCAGCAGCAGAGGTTGAGGCAGAAACTGAGGCTCCTGCTACAGAAGAAGCAACAGAAGAAGCAACAGCGTAAGTAAAATTTGAGAGTAATCTCTATACTAGGCACCCCGTTTATCGGGGTTTTTTAGTGTCTCTGATTTTAATCTCGCAATTTTGTTCAGCGTTAAATTCTTTCAGCATCAAATAACAGCACTTAAGGTGGATATTCAAAAACATACATGATAAGGGCTTGACAAGATATGTTATTACTGCATAATATCACAGCCTAGTTCCTTAAAAAACAGTTGTAATAGTGGTCATAGCCAAAAGTTTTCAAAAATTGATGATTTCTGGCTATGACCACACCGTCATCGGTATGATGGTTGGCTATGCGCTAAACACAAACATCGAACAACAAACAACCAAACTGAATAAGATATGAATCCTCAAATGCTCGCAAGTCCGCTGTTTTTCATCGGATCTCTGGTATTGTTACTGCTAATCGCAGCCGCCCTGATTCCAATGTGGAGATCTTTCTTCAACAAGCTTGCTCAAGTAGAGCAGGGAAGTGGAGATTATCCATCTTGGGTTGGGCCCGCAATTACCACAGTCGTCATTGTTGGACTCACCACCGTTGGCTTATGTTATGGATGGAACGTTATGCAGAGCATGACTTCCAATTCATCCAACTACAAGTCAATGGAGGAGACCTCCTACCGGCATCAAGCACTGGAATCCAAAATGCCCAGCAATGAGCAGTTGGAAAAAAACAGGGCGGACGTAAAGGAGCGGGTTGAAACTCGCCCCCATCAAAAAGCTCTCGATGATTTTGACGCCAAGATGAAGATCGAAGCTGAAAAAATTAAGCAACGGTCCCTGAGTGGGGATTCGAAGCCGAGTGCTGAGAATAAATAGCAAGACAAGACAGAAAAACAACGCAACGTATAAAGTAACTATGAAGACGATCAAACGTATCCTGACACTCATCGCGATGATGGGTGCTTTCTCCGCCCTTTTGACCAGTTGTAGCGAACGTGTGCCGCAAGGCTATCGTGGCCGGATTAGTACGGCAAATGGTTGGGACAGCCGAATTCTGAAACCAGGCGTTTATGCCTGCTATGGCAGGGATAAGCTGTATCTGGTGGATTCGACGACGATATCCCTTACGGAAAAACTTAACATCCTAATCGGTGGAAAAGTTAACCTGAAGGTTGACGTAAAGGTTCGCTGTAGGGCGAATGTTGAGGACGAAGACTTGATGAGGGAAGCCTTCGAAAATGTCATGGCTAACGACAAAAACATCATCAGCGCGGAACAGTTATACAACACCTTCCTGCAACAAAAAACCTTAGCCATCCCCAAACAGGTGTACGAGGTTCAAGTTGACGTCGAGACGGCGGTTATCAATGGACCAGAATTGGTAAAGGAAGCCCGAAAGCAGATCATGGATATTGCCAAGACTACGTCATTGTTGGTGGAAGATATGGATATGACCAACTATGACTGGCCGGAATCTATTACGAAGGCTCAGGAGAATTTAGTCGGAATCCAACTCAAGCAAGCAGCGGCTGTTGCCCAAGTTGAGGCTGATTTAGCCAAAGCCGAGGGTGACCTCAAGGTTGAAGAGGCTAATAAGTTGGTGGAAATAAAGAGGGCAGAGGCTATTGCTGAATCCATCGATATTATCAAGGACAAATTGGCTGGTTCTCCTGAGTATCTGCTTTGGCATCAGATTCGAGTCATGGGTGATGCTGCCGCCGGTCCAAACAACTGCTTCATCCTTTATCCGTACAACACGGATGCTGGTCAAATGAAGCAGATGGTCAATAATGCCAACCTCGTTCAAATGCTTAAACCTGAAGGGCCTCATCCAGAGGTTAAGAAGGAGATGGCCGAAGAGCTGAAAAATGCAGCAGAGGTAGAGACACCTCCTGTTGAGAAATAATCTGTAGTTTCAATTGTCTCACTAGCTCCCACTTTCGTCGCTACTATGCGATGGAAGTGAGGAGTTTTATTTTACCTTGTTTATAAATTTGACAAAACCCATAACATAGTACATACTATATAGGTAAGTTAATCTCTCATTGGTTTTGGGTGGATATTCCACACAAAGTATACCTTTTCGAAACTTTAGAGATTTCTAGTCGCCTTACGTTATCTCTAAAGACTAATTCAGTTTTCCATAAAT
>CAIPFZ010000032.1 GCA_903864515.1 uncultured bacterium | reverse complement strand
ATCTATCACAAGACAAGACCAAACAACCAACAAACCTAATCTTCACATCCATAAACGGAGAAGAGACAAGAACCAAGTTGTCTATTGATAAGAAGGGAAAGACATATCAAGTATTAACTGTATCACCCAATACAAAGATTGATATTAATGTTAAGAGTACAAACAAAACTCTCCCAAAGATCTTGTTTGATAACAATAATATAACTCCAACCAAAGACAAGGACAACACAATCAAACTATCTCTTAACGCTCCTACACAAGAGGGGACAAGAGTACTTAATGTTGGTGAGTTAACTCTGGAGATAAGGGTGGAGAAACCAAAAGTAATACAACAAAAGACAGAGAAGAAACTGACGCCTATTGTGAAGATGTGGAGGTTGTTTGAAGGGAAATAGGGTGTATTAAGTAAGGTAGATTATATTAAACCCTCGAAATCCTCGGCTTTGAATCAGCCCCTGTATCTTCAACCTTATATCCCAGTTCATTTATTTTTATTCTAAGCAAATCAGCTTGACCCCAGTCTTTTTCAAGGCGTGCTTTTTCTCTTTCTTCAATTAATTCTCTGACTTCTTCAGGTAAATCTTCCTCCAATCTTTCTTCTTTCTTCTTTTGTTCTTCAGCTTTTTCAAGTATTTTTAGACCCAAGACTTTATCAAAACTTTCAATTAAATTTATCTTTTCTCCATCTTCTATTTCAATTTCTTTTAGAAGTGACCACAGAAGTGCAATAGCCTTAGGGGTATCTAAATCATCGTTAACAAAATTTAATAAATTATTCCTGTAGTTTTTTGAAATTTCAGATTCTGATTCAGCACCTGCCGTAGTCTTCACCTTTCTCAAAATAGAGGTCACAGAGTCGACAAGTTTACCGTACGCTCTTCCTGCATCTTCAAGCGCATCATATGAAAAGCTAATTGCAGTGCTATACCTTGCAGTTAGAAGCCAGTATCTGTAAGCAAGAGGATCTATTCCTTTTTCTTTGAGTGAGTCTATTGTTATGAAAGTACCACTAGACTTTGCCATTTTTCCTCCATCGAAAATTAAAAAGGCATTATGCATCCAGTAGTTAGCAAGAGGAGCTCCATCGTGCGCACTTTCTGATTGCGCAATTTCATTATTGTGATGAACTGGAATGTGATCAACTCCACCTGTGTGAATGTCAAAACTATCTCCCAAATATTTAGAAGACATTGCAGAACACTCAATGTGCCATCCAGGAAAACCTCTTCCAAATGGAGTTTCATACCCTAATTTGTCATCAAATTTCCAAATAGCAAAATCTTTATAATTTCTTTTCTCAGAATCTTCGCCAATTCTGCTTTCATCGCCCTCAGCTTGACCTAGTTTTCCGTAATCAGATTTTTTGGAAGTGTCAAAATATATCCCTCGAGACGTTTTGTAGCCCACATCTTTTGCAAGTAGAGTATTAATCATCTCTATGTCTTCATTAATATGATCACTTGCGAATGGATAAGTTGTTGCACTTATCATATTTAAATCCTTTTGCGCGTCTCTGAAAGCTGAATAATAATGATCTGCAATTTCACGCATCGAGATAAGGGTCATAGGCTTTTCCTCACGTAGAATTGCCTTTGTCATTTTATCCTCTCCTTCGTCAGCGTCAGAAGATAGATGACCAATATCCGTAATATTAATTACCTGATTTACCTCGTATCCACTGAATTCAAATACACGTCTAAGTGTGTCCGCAAAAACATATGATCTAAGGTTGCCAATATGGGGATAGTCATAAACAGTTGGTCCACAATGATACATTCCAACTTTGTTTGGAGTAATTGGGGTGAAGGTTTGTTTCTCCTTACCAAGGGTATTATATAGTGTGATTTTATTCACTTCTTCTGTGGAATTTTTATTCATATCAATATTTAAATTCTAGCATAAAATATGGGGCACGCCCAATCGATATTTAGTGTAATAGAAAACCCACCCTTGTGCCAGAAAGGGTTGGTTTTCTGGTTAGGGGTGGGGTGATTCCGGTGACTGAGATGGGTTTTAGTCTTGTTGACGTTATCATCCCATCGATTGACGTCTGAGCAAAAAGCGAACCCATTCTGCTATCCTGGTTAGTATTGGTATGTGCTGAGATGTGGATGCTGTACGAGTGTTAGCTTTTTTTGTGTCGCGATGACACCAGACATATGTCTTACTGTCTGAGTTGTATGTGCATCTTTGAGTACGTTCAAGTACACGCAAGGCAGTTTCCGCTCTCTTTTCTGATATAGAGAAACGGCTCGCAACTTGGTGCCTGTCTTTAGGTTCCATGCAAAAAAGTAAAATCTCACAAAGCGCAACTTTTCTTGGTGTGTGCAATTGTCCAGTAATCATTTTCTTTGCAGTATTCATGTGATGTCAGATCTAAACGATGTTCAATATCACAACATAACTCATCGCGAGTCAGTTGGATATTGTTAAATAGAATATCCACGCACCTTTAAAATTCTACACAACAATATCCAACTGATAAAATACAATTCATTATTCAAAGAACTATTTATATATAATTTATATCCGTTCCTTAGTTTAATGTCAACCTCGTGATTGTTGAATTTTGTTGTAATTTGGCACAATTATAATTGACCACATCTATAAATTCTGCGATAATGAATCCATATTATGATAAAACACAAGAAAGAAATTTTGAGAAGGATTACCACCGGAGCGCTGGTTATTGTTGTCGTGGGAACTGTATTTGCATCTGGATTTATATCGGGACAGATGAGAACAGTTGAGGCTGGTAAGGTGCCAGGGGTAGTTAATGCTGATAAGAGTAAGCCAAAGGATATTAATGCAGACTTTGAATTATTCTGGAAGGCTTGGACTACTTTAAATAGTAAGTATGTTGCAACTCATGATTCAACATCAACTCCAGCACCAACTAATCAAGATAGAGTATATGGGGCAATAAAAGGGATGACTGCATCGCTGGGCGATCCTTATACTGTTTTCTTTACACCACAAGAATCGTCAATATTTGAAAGTGAAATCGATGGTAATTTTGAAGGTGTTGGAATGGAGCTTGGTATTAAGAATGAAATTCTAACTGTTGTTTCAGCACTCAAGAGTACTCCAGCTGAGAAAGCGGGAATTAAAAGTGGAGATAAAATTCTAAAGATAAATGATACTTTAACAACAGGAGGTCTTTCTGTTGAACAAGCTGTGAAGATGATTAGAGGTCCAAAGGGAACTCCTGTTAACTTTACAATTTTAAGAGGGGAGGCAACATCAACTATAGAAGTTAAGGTTATAAGAGATGTTATTAATCTTCCAACACTTGATTCTAGTTATGATAGTAAGACAGGAATTTATACTATAAAACTTTATAATTTCTCAGCACAAGCTTCATCATTGTTTAGGACTGCGCTGAAGGATTTTGTTGCATCAAAGAGCAACAGGCTAGTTATTGACCTTAGAGGAAATCCTGGAGGATATTTAGATTCTGCAGTTGATATGGCAAGTTGGTTCTTACCACCGGGAAAGACTATTGTTAGGGAGAGTTATAGTAAGGGAAAGGCTGAGACAACAGAGAAGAGTAGAGGGTATAATATTTTTAACGATAATCTAAGAACGGTTATCTTGATTGACCAAGGATCTGCTTCTGCATCTGAGATCCTCGCAGGAGCACTCCAGGAGCATGGAAAGGCAAAGCTTGTTGGTACAAGAAGCTTTGGTAAGGGATCTGTTCAGGAGCTTGTTAAATTGACTCCGGATACATCACTTAAGGTGACTATCGCTAAATGGTTAACACCAAATGGTAAGTCAATTTCAGATGGTGGTCTTACGCCTGACGTCGAGATTAAAAACACAGCAGAGCAGACAGCAAAGGGAATTGATGCCCAAATGTTGAAGGCTATTGAGATTCTTAGTAATTAATGCTATATTCATTCCACTATGAAAGTTATTTTGCTTAAACACGTTCCAAAAACTGGAAACAAACACGATATTAT
>CAIPFZ010000031.1 GCA_903864515.1 uncultured bacterium | reverse complement strand
TATATAGATAATTTTTTTTACGATGAATAACACAGATCAAGGAATGGGATTGAATCAAAATACTTCAGCTCAAGATACATCTATGTCAAATGTCTCTAGTGTGCCGATGCAAAATAATCCTATAGGGGACGCACAGGCCGTTTCTGCAGATATGCAAGATGTTAATGTTCAAAACACCGTACCTGTTAAAAGTTTGTATTCACATGATTCTCCACCATCTACAACGCCATCTACGCCACAACCACCATCACCTTCATCTGTATTTCAACCACAACCACAGGTCCAACCACAGCCTCAGTCGCCATCCCAACAGCAATCGCAAATCCAGCCTCAATTCCAGCCACAAACCCAACCTCAGCCACAGATTCAACCTGAGCCTGCATTCTATCAGCCTATTGAAATTAAGCCTGAGTTGAAGCCTGAACCTGTTGTTGCTTCAAATACATTCTATGGAACTTCTCCTGAGATTTCTACTGCAATAAAGACTGATGTTAGGCCTTTTGTTGATCCATTCGCATCAAACTCCTCATCTCCAGTTTCTGCACCAATTTCCTCTCCATCACCTGTATTAATCAATACACCTTCACCCACTCCGCAGTCGTCGCAGTCTTTTGCTACATCTGCACCATCACCTGCACACTTATATGCTCATACACCAGAATCTTCATCTGTATCCTCACCCGTGCAATCTCCTTCATCAACATTCGCTCCATCATCTACTCCACAATTTACAGCGCCATCCACACCACAGCCACCATCACTCGCACCTCTATACACTCCAGCATCAGCTCCTACAGCAGTCAGTGATCAAGCACCAGCTACAACCCTGAATCCATCGTCAATCATTGCTCCTGATTTTAAAAACAGTGCAATAGCCTATCATCCAGATACGGGTAGTATGAAAAATGATAAAGCTGGAGGTCGCGCAAGTGGTGGTGGAGGAGGGTTAAAGCATTTTCTTATACTGCTGTTGATTCTCCTGATTATTATTGCCGGAGGCGCTACTGCATATGCATATGTTAAAAAGATTGGTCCATTTGCATTTGCATCATATACAGAATCAAATTTTTCATCTAGTGTGCTTCTTAAAATCGCGAGTATGAATTCAGCTTCATATACATTCTCCGGAGCTTTAAATGTTGTTCCAAGGGAAGCTGATGCTGTACCTTTTGATCTTAAGGTCTCCAATGAGAAGGAATTAAAGGAGGCATATTATTATGATAAATTGAAATTAGAGAACGCGAGGAATGTTATCTCATCTTTAAATTCTTATGCTGGTTATTCCTCAGGACTTAGTAGTTCATATTCTTCAAAACCAAGTACTAAAACAAAAACAAAGGCTTATGCAAATAGTCTGAGTGATGTTAATTTATCAGCATATAGTGACCCAGAAATCGTCAAAGATTTTGAATATCAATCAATGGAAAATGGTGGTAACTTTAACCTTGTAGTAACTTTTGCAACAGATGATGCTGTAAAGGCGGCAAAAGGATTTGACTCATCATCGACAAGTACAAAGGTGGAAGGTAAAAAAGTGACATTTACAAAAGATAGTCGTTTTTATGGATACTTAAATGAAGAACCGCCAAAGCCATTTCTTGTATCTATGAGTGATGCTATGGCTAATTTTCCTCCTGAGATGAATGCAAAAATTGCTGTTGCAGTCTCATCAGATTTAAAACCTGGTCAACTAGCAAATTGGAAATTTAATCTTGATGCACAAGGTGATTTTGGAGACATGACATACAAGATTAATGCTGATGCTCTGAAAAAGGATGATAATTATTATTTTAAAGTAAATAACATGCCAAGCTTTTTCTTGTTTGATCAGCTGGCTACAATTAAAGGAAAGTGGATATCATTCCCAATTAAAGCTACAGCATCTAATTCATCGTCAACAGCGTCTTCATCAGAAGAATATTATACTGACTATTCTCCACTATCATCTATTCAATCAGGGATTTCAAGTGGTGAGGAGAGATATAAAGAGAATCGCGATAAAGCTGTGAAGCTTGTCAAAAAAGTTGTATCAATAGCAGATGAGGAACAAATATTTGTATTTAAAAATAAACCAACACCAGAGAAAATTGGAGATCGTAATTTAGTAAAGTATGTTCTAGGGCTTAAAAAGGATAAAATTCTAACTTTCTACACAAGAATTCAAGATGAAATAAATAATAATGCAGATTTTGAGGAATATAGAAATGTTTTCGTTGATCAAGGTTATATAAATTATTTAAAGAGCGATGAATTTAGTCAGACCTTTGATTATATCGATAAAAATAACACCCTAACCTTATGGGTAGACAAAGATGGATTTCCTGCAGTTGTTGAAAACGTAATGAGAGTAGTCCCACCAAATAGCGCTGCGGCTCTAAAGGATAAGCAGATTAATATCGTGTTTAAATTGGATATTTCCAATATTAATCAGCCTGTTGATATACAAGCTCCATCTGACGCTGTTTCTTTTGATAAAATTACAGAAGAGATGACGGGTGGAAGTGCAACCAGTAGCGATAACGGTGGTTCATTCACTGAGGCTCAGCTTAAAGCTCAACAGGCCGTAATGTCTTCAAGTTTTTCAAACATGAGGGCACAAGCTGAATTATTCTATAGTCAAAGTCAAGATACTTATGGAGAAAAGACATTTGCACTCGGGTCTTGCTCAAATACAGCAGGAACTATATTTGGTGATGAAAAAATATTTAAATTAATAAATACTGCAACAAGAAATAATCCTTCAATCGCAACATGTGTTTCTAGTGGAAACCCTGGCAAGGTTACTTCTTGGGCCATTTCTGCACCACTTCCAGGAGACGATGGTTTTAGTTGGTGTGTGGATAGTACCGGTTTCTCAAAGAGAATAATTGATAAACTGAAAGAGAAGAAGTGCGTGTAATGTTAATATTTGTTATAGTTTTAGCATAATTTATTAAAAATAAGTTAGTTGTGACGTAATAGTTCAGTTAGAATGTATTTTTAGTTAATTTAATATATATAATTATGAATTTTGAATCATCAGCAAATGAACCGCATATTGAAGGCGAAGACGGCAAGAATAAGAATGGATTTATCAAGAAGATTGGAAGTGTTACTTTAGGTGTAGCATTAGCATGCAGTGGTCTCACCTCCTGTGAAGGGGAGAAAAATAGAGGAAATGGTGAGGTTGATAATGGTGATGGTTTAGAAAGTTTTGAAAATTCTGGTGTTTTCCCGGAAGAAATAGATTTTACTAAAGGTGGAAATGTTGTCGAAGGTCAAAAAAGGAATGAAGAATCTGTAAGATGCAATAAATGGTTAAATGATTTTTTTGTAAGCCCAGGCCTTAGATCAATCGTAAGTAAGAAATATCGCACTCCTGCACATCACTCTGAAATATATACTAAACAGGGTAGTTTAATAGGAGAGGTTTTCTCGGACGGCATAAATAAAGATTTTAGTTTTTCTGAGGTTGGATTTGTTCTTGCCGTTTCAAATTTACTAGATAAAAAGGGTATCAAATATGTAAGAAACTATCCACTATTTGATATTGGAGAAAAGGTAAAGGAAAACGGCGATGTTAATGTTGACCCTATGGCAATATTGGTCGCAGAAGGCTTAAAAGATAAAGGCTTACAATATGGCTATTTCAAAAAAAATGAAGCAGATGTCCTGGTATTCAGAAATGATCAAGAAGATACTATTGTCAAAGATGAAGATGATTTTTTTCGCCTAGAGATAGATATGAGTGATGATGGGAACCCAACTAGTCATACAGATATTTATACTAATGATGATGGCCGCATCCATATAAAAGGGGCGGATACCAGTGGAACAGAATTTCATTATCAAATCAGAAAGAGTGAAGATCAAAAGAAAGGGTATGTAATAATTGGTGGCACAAAATAGGACTGTTAAGTAGTTGTTGTTGTTAAAGCTGTTTTGTATTACAATGCTTATATTATGGCTAAAAAACAAGTGTATGACCACAAGAAAATAGAGAAAAAGTGGCAAAAGAAATGGGAGGCAAGTAAAATATATAAAACTGATGACAAGACCTTAAAAACTGGTCAGAAGAAGTTTTTCGTATTGGACATGTTTCCATATCCATCTGGTGAAGGCCTTCATGTTGGTCACCCAAAGGGATACATTGCCACAGACATTGTTTCTAGAATGAAGCGCATGAGTGGCTTCAAGGTACTTCACCCAATGGGTTGGGACGCTTTTGGTTTGCCAGCTGAGCAATTTGCTATAAAGAATAAAACCAATCCAATGATTGGTGTAAAGAAAACTGTTGCAAGATTTAAGAAGCAAGTTTCTATTATCGGACTTGATTATGATTGGGATAGAGAAATAAATACTACTGATCCAAAATATTATAAATGGACACAGTGGGCATTTCTAAAAATACTTGAAGCTGGTTTGGCATATGAATCACATGAGCCAATTAATTGGTGTCCATCGTGTAAAACTGGTTTAGCAAATGAAGATGTTGAAGATGGGAAGTGTGAGAGATGTGCAACTCCTGTAGAGAAAAAACCGCTTAGACAATGGGTTATAAAAATCACTAAATATGCAGATAGATTATTAAATGATTTGGAAGCACTTGAGTGGCCAGAGCCAATTAAGGACGCTCAGAGGAATTGGATTGGTAGAAGTGAAGGGGCAGAAGTGACATTTAAAACCAATACAGGTGTTGATGTTTCTGTTTTTACAACAAGAGTAGACACTCTATTTGGAGTGACTTATGTTGTTGTTGCACCAGAATCAAATTTGATAGCAGAGTTTGGTGATAATATAAAGAATAAAAAAGAAGTTGCAGAATTTATTAAAAATACTTCTAAAATAAGCGATATAGAAAGAACTGCCGTTGATAAGCCAAAGAATGGTCTTAAATTAGATGGAGTTATTGCTATTAATCCTGCTAATAATGAAGAGGTGCCGGTATTTATCGCAGACTATGTTCTTGCAAATTATGGAACAGGAGCGGTGATGGCTGTTCCTGCGCATGATACTCGTGATTATGCTTTTGCAAAGAAATATGATTTACCAATTAGGGAGGTTATTAAATCTGAATCTGAAATTGCCGGAGCTGAACTTTTTGTTGATGATGGCGTTTTGATTAATTCATCAAAATTTAGTGGATTAACTTCAGGTGAGGCTAGGGGAAAGATTGCTAAGGCATATGGAAAACTTGTAACAAAATACAAGTTGCGCGATTGGGTATTTTCTCGTCAGCGTTATTGGGGTGAGCCAATTCCTGTAATTCATTGTGAAAAATGTGGAGTTGTCCCTGTTCCGTATAAAGATTTACCAGTTGTACTTCCAAAGGTTAAGAGTTATGAACCAACGGGAACTGGAGAGTCACCACTTGCAAACATTCTTTCCTGGGTAAATGTTAAATGCCCTAAGTGTAAAGGTCCGGGAAAGCGTGAGACTAACACAATGCCTCAATGGGCGGGATCATCTTGGTATTATTTGAGATATATGGATCCAAAGAACGATAAGGCCCTAGTTGACCCTAAGAAGGAAGCATTTTGGTCACCTGTGGATTTTTACGTTGGAGGGGCGGAACACGCTGCTAGGCACCTTATATACGCTAGATTCTGGCATAAATTCTTACAAGACATTGGAGTTGTTAAATATGGTGAGCCATTCAAGAAATTACAGAACGTTGGATTGATTATGGGGGAGGATGGAAGAAAGATGAGTAAGAGATATGGAAACGTTGTTAATCCAGATACAATCGTTGAAACTTATGGAGCTGACACCTTGAGATTATACGAGATGTTCATGGGGCCATTTGATCAAGAAATAACTTGGAAGACGGATAATATTATTGGTGTTAGAAGATTTTTGGAGAAGGTCTGGAGAATGCATGAAAGAGTGGTGGATGATACTAAAAAAACTGCAGGCAAAAAATCAGTTAGCAAGGATGGGGAAGGGGTATTTGGTCTAGATAATGCAACTGATATTTTATTCAATCAAACAATTAAAAAGGTTACAGATGATATTGGCACTCTTGGTTTTAATACTGCAATTTCACAAATGATGATTCTAGTTAATCAATTGGAGAAAGTGGAGGCAGTTCCCAAATCAGTCTATCTAACTTTGATAAAATTACTTGCACCATTTGCCCCACATGCAACAGAAGAATTGTGGATGTTGTTTGGTCAAAAGGGAAGTATTCATACATCTCTATGGCCGGAATATGATTCTAAAAAGTTGGTTCTTAATACCATAACTGTTATGGTCCAAGTTAATGGGAAAGTTAGAGATCAATTCAATGCTGAGCTTGGAATTTCAAAAGAGGAAATGGAAAAATTGGCACTTGAGTCAAAATATATAAAAGAAAATTTTGCCGATAAAAAACCTTCAAGAATTATTGTGGTACCTAATAAGATTGTGAATCTCGTTTATTAAAAATTATTCAAAAGATTAGCGCGGCTCCTGGCGGAGCCGCGCTTTTTAATAGATGGTCGAATTTCAGATCAGGCTGCTACGCCCGCCTCAGCCATTAGCCGCACGAGGATTTCTTGGATTGCTTCAATGTGATCAGCCCCGCCAGTTAGGTGGTCCTCTTCATTGAAGTGTTCAAGCGCTTCCCTGTAACACTTCAGGTTGAGGATGTCCTCTTCCTTTTGCGGGTAACCGCTGTGGATTTGAACGAGATGAAGATCCGGAATTTCTTCGTGACCATGGACGGTAAAGTCCTTGACGCCGTAGGAGGTGATAAATTCACGTATTCCTTCCTCCTTCTTCACTTCATCGTTTAAGCACACTAGGCTCATCGGATGGTATTGAATCTTGACCTTCTTTCCTTTGCCCGGAACCTCTTTCCGGTGGAGGTATAGGTATGCACGCTTTGTGTCTGTCGCGATTGTGAACATCACAATCGTATGATTTTTACTCATATGGGTATTTCTTGTTGCTGTTGTTTTTTATGGATTTTAACAAGGCACCGAAAGATCCGGTCCGGATATAATATAACCATACTACGGGTTATGTGTAAAGGGATCTGCAGAATACATCTAAATCTAATCTGTAATTAAGATTAAAGTTTAAATTAAATATCTATTGCTTGGATGTGTCTTTTGATCTTCTTGAGCCTATCAGATATGTCTGAATATTATCTTTGTGCTGTTCATAAGTTTTAGAACAATGTATTCTTCTGCTTTTATCGTGTAAATAATACATACAATCAGTTGTCTGAGGGCTATAAGCAGCTTTAAGGGCATCTACGCTAATATTTGAAATTGCTGTAGGAGGCAGGCCTAAATTGGAATAGGTGTTATATGGAGAATCAATCTTCTTGTCTGAAGAAACGACCTTTGGCCACCATTCTTCAGGGCTTCCTTTAGCATATTGAAGCGTAGCGTCCATTCCAAGTGTCATACCTTTAAAAAGTCTATTCCAAATAACACCAGAAATTAAGTTCATATCTTTTGGTCCGGCTGCCTCTCTTTGTATTATAGAAGCGATTCTCACAGCCGTCTCAAGGTTTATCTTTTGAGCGCTTGATTTTATTTTCTTATCTCCTAGAACCTTCTCACTAACCTGCTTGTTGAACTCAGTCATACCTTGTTCTGCCACTTCTTTTCCCGTTGCGTCAATCTTAATCCAATATGATCCAGGCATAAAAAAGCCCTCCATAATGCCGTAATCGTCCTTTGGTGCGGAATTTATAAATTCTAGCTTATCAGCATCTGTCCAGGTTATGCTTTTGCCGATTTTATCTGCAATTTCCTCTATCCTCATACCGGGATTGATTACTACGAATTTAACATAGGGATTAGCTAAATTTAGATAGAAAGATAAGGAGCTTTTAGCTGATGGGTTAGATTCTGAATATATAAGCCCAATGCTTAAAATAAAGCCAATTATAGCGATGAAAGTCAAACTCCTCCATCTATTTTGATCCTTGCTATTGGTTACTTTTCTATGTGTAGATGTACTTCTTTGTATCATATGATACTATTATAGTACATGATGTAATAAAGGTGAACCCATCTACGTCATAATCTATGTCTAGAAAGACACATATAAGCCAACTTAAAAAGGACTTTTCCAAAACGTATGATGAGCACTCAGATGCAATTTTTAGATATGCATATTTTAAGCTCTCAGATACGGAAAAAGCCAAGGATGTCGTTCAGGACACATTTGTTAAGTTTTGGGAGTACATTTCAGCAGATACTGAAAGCGAGTTACAGAACGTAAAAGCACTTTTGTACAGAATCGCTTTAAATACAATAATTGACCTCTATAGAAAGCGTAAAACCTTTTCATTGGATACATTGGCGGATGATGGGTTTGACCCAACTTTTGAGCCGGAGAAGGATGTCTTTGAAAGACATGAAGCAGAGGCTGTACTTAAAGCAATAAATGAACTTGGTGAAGAAGATAGGAATATCATGTTCATGCGCTACATTGAAGGGCTTTCGTTTGATGACATTGCCGAGGTTGTGGGTGATAGGGCAAACACCATCGCTGTTAAGGTACACAGATTGCTAAAGCAATTAAGACAGTCTTTAAATATAAAGGAAGAATAAAACCATGATCGAAAAAAAAATTAACAACTTAAAAGATAGACTTTCAAACATTCACATGTCAGCTGATGACAAGAGTGAAGTTTTTAAGCGTATTTCTTTAGTCGTTGATAAGATTGAGGCTGTTTCCTCTGAATTCCATAAGGCTCCGGTTCTTTCTCCTTTTTCTAATAATAAAAGCATCTCTGATGCAGGTAGATTTGGTGGGCGTTTTGCATCAAATATTTTAATATACTTTAAGCAAAGAAAATTTGTTCCATCTCTGGTTGTAGTTCTATTGCTTACCGTCACTGGGGGGATCTCCGCTTTCGCAGAGGATTCTCTTCCTGGTGATTATTTGTATTTACTAAAGGTTAATGTAAACGAGCAAGTTAAGGGGGTTGTAGCTGTGACTCCTGAGGCGAAGGCTCGTCTTGCAGTTGAAACAACAGAAAGAAGACTTCAAGAAGCGGTCATACTTTCTTCACAAGGAAAATTGACTGATGAGAAGAAACAAATCATACAAGGGCAATTGAGCAAAAATGCAACAGATGTTAAGAATAGTGTCGCAGACTTGGTTGCATCAAATAATATTTCAGCTGCTCAAGAAGTTTCTACTAATTTTGAAGCTTCACTTAAAACTCATGAATTAATCCTGGCTACTTTAACAAAGAATGCAGAAGACGCAGATGTTTCAACAACAACTTTGGCTGTTGCAAGTTCTACATTGGACACAGCAAGTTCCACGGAGGCTAGTGTGGTAGCTGTTGCAAGTTCAACAAAATCTACAAGTACTCCACAAATTGGAGTTAATCAAACTGCCGTTACTGCTGTAGCTCAACCAATTAATACTTTAATGCAAGATATTAGGCAAGAAATAAATTCTAATACAAAAGTTAGAGAAGAATTATCTCTGAGAGAAATTTCTACAGCAACAAATCCTGCAAAGATTGAAGATAAAATCAAATCAGTAAAAACTAAATACGCAGATTTAAGTTATCAAAGAAAGACTTTGACAGATTTAAGTCCAGCTTCAATTAAACTTTTTGATAGTTATCTATTAACTGCATCTTCAACAATTGCTGAAGCGGAGGCGTCACTGCGTGCTAATGATTTGGTAAAATCAATGACTGCATTACAGCAAGCTGTAAAATCAATGAGTGATTCAGATTCACTTCTTTCAATAGAGTTAAATAGTAAGCCAGAGGTTAGAAAGGCACTAGAATTAATTGATATAAACAAACTATTGAATTCAATTCACTCAGATGATTCTAATTCAGAGTCTAACTCAACAAGCACAGTTTCAACCGTTACAGGTGGCGTATCAAATGGAGCGGCGCTAGGAACAACTACAATATCTTCTGTTCTTTAGCAAGGGTGCAAAAAGAATTAAACTCTGTTAAAATTCTAAACACTATGTCATTTTTTCAAAATATGTTAATGAAGCAGATGCTTAAAAAGCAAATGAAAGGGGTACCAGAAGCTGAGCAAGAAAAGATTCTCAAGGCAATTGAAGAGAATCCTGATTTTTTTACTAATATTGCAACAGAAATTCAAGCTAAGATGAAAACAGGAAAGAGCCAAATGGATGCTACTATGGAAGTAATGGGGCAACATCAGGAGAAATTAAGGCAAATAATGGGGAAGTAGTCTAAATAAATGTTTTTCCACATTATTCTATTATATTATGTTACATAATATCTATTGTCGTGATACAATAGATATGTTTTTGATGGGGATAAATTATTATGGAAACCAAAAAAAAGAAAATTTTAGTATTGGAAGATGAAAAACCATTAGCTCGTGCTCTTGAACTTAAACTTGCACATGAAGGTTTTGATGTTAAGACTGATTCTAATGGTGAAAATGTCATTAGTTTTTTAGAGAAGGATGATTACGCTCTTATTGTTTGTGATATGTTGATGCCTAAATTCGATGGTTTCAAGGTGTTAGAAGTCCTCAAAGAACACAAAATCAAAGTACCTGTCATTGTTTTGACTAATTTAAGTCAACCTGAGGATGAGAAACGTGTCAAAGCGCTTGGTGCTGTTGATTTTTTAATAAAATCTAATGCACCAATATCAGATGTTGTGGATCGTATAAAGAAACAGATTGGTTGATTAGGTGTGGGTGTTGGTGAATACGGTGGTTTTTTGACAAAATAATTAAAATAAAAATATGAAATTTGATCAAGATACAATAATTAAAATACTTCTAGACGGGAACTATATTGTTGAAGAGGATGTTGAAAAAGCAAAAGTGTATGCAGAAGAACATAGAGTTTCTCCTACCGAGTATTTATTGTTGGAAGGACTGACGAGTACTGACATTATAGGTCAGGCTATAGCTGAGTATCTTAAATTGCCCTATGCAAATTTAAATTCTAATCCACCATCAAAGGACCAAGTTCTTTTAATACCGGAGGATTTGGCAAAAAAATTACACGTAGTAGTCTTTTCTCAAAATGATTCTGAGGTTGTTATTGCGACAGACAATACAGAAAATGAATCTATTGAGACTGATTTGAGTCCACTATTTCCTGATAAGAAGATAAAGTTAAACTTTGCATTATCAGATGATATTGATGCTATTTTTATTAATTATAAGCAGGGTTTGAAAACTGAGTTTTCAAAGATAATTGAATCAAAGGGGCGTGTGGCTCCAGAAATATTGGATCAAATCTTTGAAGATGCTCTTTTACTTAAAGCATCAGATATACACTGTGAACCACAGGAACAAAGGGTGATAATTAGATTTAGAATTGATGGTATTTTGCATGATGCGGGTGAGCTTCCTAAGGATTACTATGAAAATATAGTTAATCGTATTAAGGTTCAATCAAAACTTAGAATAGATGAACACTTAAGTGCTCAAGATGGATCACTTAGATACGTTTCAAAAAATTATCCTCATCCAGTTGATTTGCGCGTATCTATTGTTCCAATACTTGACGGTGAGAAAGTTGTAATTAGAGTCCTATCATCTTACGTAAGAGATCTTACACTTAGTGATATCGGTCTTTCTAAAGAGTTGCAAGATCAAATATCAAAAAGCTCAAAAAAGCCATTTGGTATGATTCTTGTGACAGGCCCTACTGGTTCAGGAAAAACAACTACACTTTATTCAATTATAAAAATTATCAATACACAGAAATCAAACATCACTACAATTGAAGATCCTGTGGAATATAAAATACAGGGTGTTAATCAAATTCAGGTTAATGCGCTAACTAATTTAACTTTTGCAAAAGGACTACGTGCTGTTACAAGACAAGACCCTAATGTCATTTTTGTAGGAGAAATACGCGATCTTGAAACAGCTGATATTGCAGTTAATGCTGCACTCACCGGACACTTGCTTCTTTCCACTTTTCACGCAAATAATGCAACAGCGGCAATTCCTCGTTTTATCGATATGGGAATTGAACCATTCTTGGCGGGGTCTACGGTGGAGCTTGTGATTGCGCAACGTCTAGTTCGTAAAATATGTGATTCATGTAAGGTTAGTGCTTCTTTTTCCAAAACTAAAATTGAAAAGTTTGGACCAGAGGTAAGTAAATATTTTACTGGCAAATCTTATAATTTTTATAAAGGAAAAGGATGTGCTAATTGTTCAAATACTGGTTTCAGAGGACGAGTTGGTGTCTTTGAATTCTTAATCACATCTCCAGAATTACAAGATCTAATTGGTAAGAGCCCTTCAACCAAGGAAGTGTTTGAGCTTGTTAGAAGCCAGGGTTTTAAAACAATGTTTGAAGATGGTGTAGATAAGGTTAAAGATGGTGTTACTACACTAGAAGAATTGTTAAGAGTTGTTATCCCTCAGTAAAATAATTATCAATTATGAAAAAAATTCAATTAAGAGAATCATATGAAAAACAAGGTTTCTCTAAACCTGTATTTGAATATCGTCCTGATTGGCCATACATAAGTGTTGGTTTTGGTGATGAGCAGGATTACTTCATTGAAAACTTAAGTTTGCTAATCTCCTCTGGTATGGGTATTTCTAGTGCTCTTGCTTCTATAAATATTTCAATTAAAGGCAAAAGGCTAAGAAAGGTGACTGAAGCGATAGAAAAAATGGTTAATGATGGAATGCCTCTTTGGAAGGCTTTTGAAAAGACTGATTTTCTATCAGAGCGCGTTGTCTCTTTGATTCGCTCTGGTGAAGAAGCGGGAAGATTACCGGAGCACTTGAACTTGGTGACAATTCAGCAGCACAAGGAAAAACTATTTAATTCAAGATTAAAATCAGCGCTTTTGTATCCAGGTATTGTTTTAATACTAGCTTTTATTTTAGCAGTTGGTAGTTCTTGGGTTATATTACCTAAGTTGGTATCAATATTTCAAGCTACAAAGGGCTCATTACCTATTACAACTGTTATTTTATTGTGGACTGGAAATTTCTTGTCTGTATATGGAGTAATTGTTGTACCTACCGTAATAATATCTCTATTGCTGGTGGTTTTCTTTGTTTTTTTCTTCAAGAAGACCAAATTTATAGGGGACTATATTCTTTTCTCTATTCCAGGAATTAGAACTTTAATACAAGGTGTTGAATTAGCTAGATTTGGTTATATTTTTGGAGTTCTACTACAAGCTGGTTTTCAAGTTAATGAAGCATTGGAATCTGTTAAAAAAGGTACATCTTATGCACAATACAGAAAATTTTATAATCACTTACAAGAATGTATATCAAATGGTGATACGTTTAAGAATGCTATATCTACCTATAAAAAGCCTGAAAGATATTTACCGATTCCAATACAGCAATTGATTTTATCCTCAGAAAAGTCAGGAAGATTGTCTGAAACTTTTATTAAGGTTGGTGTGATTTTTGAAGATAAGACAGAGGCAATGTCTAGAGATCTTTCAACTATATTAGAACCAATAATTTTGATCGTTGTTGGTCTTGTTGTTGGCTTTATTGTTCTAGCTATTATTGGACCAATTTATGGATTATCTAATCAAATATAATAAAAAAAGTTTTTATAAAAAAATATCTAGAGGATTTTCTCTTTTAGAGCTTTTAATTGTAATTAGTATTTTTTCCATATTTGCCAGTATGACCACCTCTACTTACTACAATATGAGGTCTCATACTAGTTTAGAACTAGATACTAGTAGTTTGGTTGAAGCACTTAGATTTGCTCAATCAAGTTCTCAGTCCGGAAAAGGTGATTCTAAATGGGGGGTAAAAATCTTTCCAAATCAATTTGTTATTTTTAAAGGAGATACTTATGCAGGAAGAGTTTTGGGCTTTGATGATGCGTATAATTTATCTGGAGGAGTTAATGTGAGTGGAGTTTCAGAAGTGGTTTTTGAAAAGGTTACAGGTGGGACAACCGTGGTTGGCACTGTAACACTTACTAATGCATCGGATAGTAATAATATAATTATCAATGAAAAAGGTACAATTAATTATTAGTCTGATATAATTAGTCTGATATAATAAATGTTGAGTATTGTTTAAAATAGTCAAAGATGAAAATTAGATCTTATAGAAATTTAATATCAAAGTTCAAAAAAGGTTTTTCACTAGTGGAGCTTTTAGTGTCCATCTCTATTTTCTTGGTATTTGTTATTGCCGTAACGGAAGTAACAACCAGTGTATCTAAGGAGTCAAGAAATTCTGCAAACAAGCAAAGGGCTGCTGTGTTAGCTGAGGAGGCTGTTGAGGCTGTTAGAAATATACGCGATGCAAATTTTGATAACTTAGTAGATGGAGTACATGGTTTAGCTACAACAAGTAATGAATGGAGTCTTGCTGGATCATCGGATCTAACCGATATTTTTACAAGAGCAATAACAATTTCTACTGTTAATCCAAATCAAAAGAAAGTTGATGTTTTGATTACATGGGCTGATCAGATTGAACCAAATAATTCTTTTTCATTAAGTACATATTTAACAAACTGGAGAGCTATACTCAATGTTCAGGTTGGATTGACGGTGAATAAGTCTGTTATTAATCATGGTGGGTCAAAGGTGGCAGCTGATTTTGGACCGTTTCTGGTTGGTACAACAACAGTGACACTTGGAGCTGCTACTTTATTTAATGAAGGCGTGTATACTGTATCTGAATCTACAGATCCAAATTACACTCAAACATTTAGTGGTGATTGTAATTCTGGTGGGGTTGTTAATTTGGTTGCTGATACTGTAAATACTTGTCTAATTACAAATGAAGAGAAGCCTTCAATGTTGACTGTTACTAAGAATGTCATCAATCATGGTCTATCTAAGGTAGCTTCAGATTTCACTCTTAAAGTAGATACTAATCCAGTTGTCTCAGGTGCTACAAATATTTTCAACTCTGGTGTTCACACAGTATCTGAAACACCAGACTCTGCTTATAATCTAACCATTAGTGGCGATTGTGATTCTGGTGGTCTTGTTACTCTTTTTCCAAATACTACAAAATCTTGCATATTAACAAATGAGGAAAAATTATCTTCAATAGTTGTTAATAAATACGTCATAAATCATGGTGGGTCAAAGGTTGCGTCTAATTTTGCGCCATATAAAGTTGACGCAATAACGGTTACATTAGGTGCCACAACCACCTTTGATTCTGGTACATATACAGTTTCTGAAACTGTTGATCCTGCATATACGGCAAGCTTTAGTGGTGATTGTGGACCTGGAGGGTCTGTAACTTTAACTGCTGGTTCAACTAAAGTTTGTAATATTACAAATGAAGAAAACTTGGTTGTTCCAACTGTCACAACGCCAACCGTTGCGTCAATTACAAACACAACAGCAACATTGGGTGCTAACGTGACATCACTTGGTGTTCCTAATTCAATATCAGCCAGAGGAACATGTTGGGGAACTTCTCCTTCTCCTTCTACAAATTGTCTAGCTGAGGGAGGGGTTGGAACTGGTGTATTTACTCAAGCTAGGACCGGGTTTACTGCTGGTACACCGTACTATTATAGAGGATACGCAGTAAATACAACGGGTACTGGATATTCTCCTGATGGTACATTTACAACCACAGCTTCATGTTCTGTTGCATCGTCTGTTGTAGGTACGCCAACATTGTATGACAGTGCAGCTTCCGTTACCGCTACAGTCAACAAACCTACTGGAGTTGTACAAGGTGATATTATGTTCGCATATATACTACACAATAACGCCGTTGATCGTCTAACTACAATTCCGTCTGGTTGGCTTCCTGTTGGATCTAGACGTAAGAATGCTAGTGTTAATCAGGCTTTGTATTATAAGGTTGCTGGAGCTAGTGAAGGGGCTAGTTATGCATTTGGATTTTCTGCTAGCTCAAAAATTGGTGTAACAATTTCTGCTTATAGAGGTTGCTTTAATACAAGTAATCCAATAGAGACTTTTTCAGATTCAATTTATGTCGTAAACAATACTACATACAGAGCGGGTAGTGTGACATTGTCTGCTGGTTCAACGGTACTTATGTTCCCAAGTATGTACACAACTGCAGTTAGAACTTTTGCAAACCCACTCACTCAAGGTGGTGGTTGGACTGAAGATTATGATCAGGGGTCTACAGCTTCAGACTTCTCAAGAGCTGCATATCGTAAATTTATACCAACATTGGGTGCAACTGGAGTTATTGATAGTATAGGAACAAGTGGTGGTACCGTTAAACATGCATACGGTGTTGTATTAAGACCTTTATAAAAATAAATATGATTAATTTAATTAAAAATATCATAAGAAGTAAGAAAGGATTTTCTCTAGTGGAGACAATTATTTATGTTGCAATCTTCTCTATTTTTATAGCCGGTACCGCATCATTTATGAGTGGTATTTCAGCATCCAGACTTAATAATCAAATGGTGCTGGAGATAAATGATCAGGGTTCTAAGGCAATGAAAATGATTACGCAGAGTATTCGTGATGCAAGTCAGGTTAATAGTCCAACCATTGGAAATACAGCTCTTAATTTAAGTCTAGCTACTCCATTTTCCACCACTAGTCCAACCGTCTTCTCGGAAAGCGGAGGAGTTCTCTACATAACGGAAGGTTCAGGATCAGCTGTTGCTTTAACTAATAATAAGGTCATTGTGAGTGATTTATTGTTTTCAAATATGTCTCGTCCAAGTACTACTAATATAATTAAAATTAGCTTTAAATTAACAAGCGTTAATGCTAGTACAAGTCCTTCTGGACAATATTCCTTTACTTTTAATGGTAGTGGGGGATTGAGAAGATAATATTTATAATATATGAATAATTCTATGAAAATTTTAAACAGTAAAAAAACAAGAAGGGGCTTTTCAACTTTGTTTATTGTTATTATCTTGGGTGGAATTGCGCTTTCTGTTGCATTTTCACTTTCTACCAGTAGTGTTTGGTCAATAAAGGGAAGTAATGACACAAAAAATTCAAACAAAGCAAAATCATTGGCAAATGCATGTGCGGAAGTTGCACTTGAGGTGATGCGTGAAAATAATAGCTATACAGGAAATGATAGTGTTGTTTTAGATGGTAATACTTGCACCTATACAGTTACAAATACGGGTGGAACAACGAGAAGCTTAATAATTTCTGGGTCAGTGGGTGGCATTGTTAGAAAAATAAATATTACAACTAGTACTTTTAATCCACTAGTAATATCGTCTTGGCAGGAGGTGTAGTTT
>CAIPFZ010000030.1 GCA_903864515.1 uncultured bacterium | reverse complement strand
TTTTATATTGGGTAATAATTTATACATTGCAGGTTTTTCATAATACGAATGATACACAGATGTATTTTTATCTCTAATCTTTGTCGTATAATTTTGTGCGTTTTTCTCATACCAGCTTGATGATTTTTGATCGGTAGACATGTTTTATATTTAGTTATTAAATTAATCAATCACAACACGCAATTTGGGCCATTTTTTTAACCAATTCTTGCTCTCAATTCTATTGTAAAATAAATCAAGATTTTTTCTATGACTAGGAGCAGGTCTAACCAGTAGATTTACAAGATCATCAATTCCATGAGGTGCAATTATTTTAGGCTCACCGTTATTCAAAGTAACAGCAACACACGTAGGTGTTTCTACCCATTCTGACAATGCTTCCTCAGTATTTTTATATGACACATCCCTATCGTGCCATTTATGAGTGTAAGATTGATTTACTATCTCCCATCTAAGACCCAGGATTCCGTTCATCTTTTCTGATAGAAGTGTATCATTTTCCCTTACTCCTTCTGGGCTGTAATATACTAAATCAATATCATTTGTATCCGCTACCCCTCTATTAATACCATGAAGCTTATCCCAAACTTTATTTCTTAAAAATCCAGCACCAATCATCCAATCTGGTAAGTTAAGTTTACTTGCCTCATGAAGAACATCCATCATCCATTTATCATCTTTAACCATATTAATTAGATCATTTTCATTCATAATATTAGAAATTCATTAACTTATTCAGTAATAGCTTCAGAAACTATATAAGTTGATCCATTCCATTTAAATGTCTTAGAATACCACTGAGGTCCACTCCTATAAGAAGATGTTATCTTTTTGCTTTTAATATCAATTGTAGGATTTGAGACTTGCAGTAATTTATCACTCTTTTCTAATTTTGAGGTAGTTGTATTGAATATATAATAATCATAGAAAATATTTACACCACCATATCCAACACCAGTGAGAATTGCAACATCGTCATGTCCATCAAAATTTACATCATGATTAAGGATAAACTTTTTATCATTAATATGTGTATTTTCCAAAGAAAGTGCGCTTAATGCATCTTCACCCAATGCCAAAGTCTGAATAGTTTTACCTTCTTTCGTAACTAGTAAATTATTTCCGGAAATAGCAAAAGATACATTTGAAATAATAGGATCAGCTACATTTAATTTTCTAATATCTTCTATATCTTCCGTACTCAATTCAACATCCTTCTGTCTTATAAAAATTGAGCCTGATTCGTTTTCCTTAATATTTGGTTGTATTTTATACCAACCAATAGACATTGAATCTTCATTGGAGTCCGGACTAACTGTAATAAGCACATCGCCCTTTTGGTACTTTTCAAATTGATTACCAATTCCGTATGAATCAAAAATTACATTCGCTGAATCGTTTAATTTATTAATTCTCACATTTAACCTAGCGGTAGTTTGATATCCATCAATATATAAGGTGCCCACCGTCTCATCATTATTATTTATGGTAAGAATATAATTCCAAACTGGAGAATCAACTCCGTTTAGATTATTCTTATTTGAGACTTCTTTAAATTTCCAAATTCCATTTATAATAAACCCTTGAGAATTTTCTACAGTTTCCCCTACTTTATCTTGCTTATAGATATAATATCCTGCTCCAATTAATGCTAGCCCTAATAAGATTATCAGGACAGGCTTAAGACTTTTTTGTATATTCATAGGAAAATGATAACATTTTGTATAATGTTTACAACATTCGCCATCACTCTATAATTTTTCCCTTTTTATATAGAGATAATCTAAAAAAAGATGAAGCAACAAACCCACCCCTAAAAACATACCTGGTCTATAGAGAATTAAAGCGATTGAAACTAAACTGGCAATAAGCCACCTCTTGTGAATTGGGTGCGTCTTAAATGGATTTCTTTTAGGGTGGTAAATTGGTCTAGAAAACAAATGATCTAGATCTATTAAGTTTGAACCGAACAAAAGCACTAAATCCATAGAATTAGGGTGAGCCAGATTTAGTTGGATTATTATCAAGAGTACAACAGCATCAGCGGCAATATGGGTCGGAGTGGTCATTTTATATTTAATTTATTTTACCACATACTAATATCAATAAAATTACAAGCCAACACTATTCTTTAATTCATTTAGAAAATACAAAATCCCCTTTGCCCAAACATCATTTGTTTTACTCAGATATTCTTCAAGCAATTTTATATATTCGTCAAAATTCATCCAAACTATTTCTAGATTAGTATCATAATCCTCAAGATCTACCTTTATTTCATCTCTACTTGTTCTTGCGTATACATGATGGATTACAAACTTCTTCATCCACTTCTCATGATAGTGTTCTAATACACCAAAATCTTCAAGTGGTTCACATATGACATGAAGCTCCTCCGCAACCTCTCTTTTGGATGCACTAAAAATATCTTCACCGTCGTCCACCCCACCACCAGGCGGAAAAGCCATATCATTATGTTTAACAAGACCGATATTCCCATCTTTATCTAAAACAAAAACTCTTGTAGTTAACCTTGGCTCATACTCATTTAAAGCCTTTTCTGGTTTATATTCAACATCAAGACCATCAAGAATATTTGGATTTATTGTTTTCATATATATAAATTGTATCACCCAGCAGATGATTATCCAAAATCATCGTATTTGAATATTAAATTATTTTAAATGAAGCAACGATTTCTTTGAAATCTGATTTATAATTATTAATTTCATTTTCTATTTCTTCCCATTGTTTTTGAATATCTGCATCAGAAAGCATCCTATTACCAGATCTATCGGTTAAATCTTTTTTCGATAAACCTGTAAATGTACCTAGGGCTGCAGAATAACAAGTATCGTTTTTGGTGTAGAAATATTTATCAAAAACCTCATAATTATCTATTACTTTATTTTGAGGAGTTTTTACTTTTCCTGATACATGTTGAAATACAATATCTCCAATAGTCAAAGTTTGACCATCTGTTTTTTTATTACTGGCAATACGATCGCATCTGAAATCAACAGCACTAAAGATTATTGTTACGTTATCTATGGAGAAGTGGTTGGATTTTGTTGTTGGATGTAAATAAATTGCATTTTCTCTAGCTTTATTGTCATCAGAGTATTTTGACTCTGGATAGTTAATACTAAATTTATACTTATTATTTTTATAAACTTTTTCCCCAATATTTGCATTATCAAGATTTGAGTTATTTGAAGCCATCTCATCTGTTAAAGCATTCTGACCAGAAGAAGGCGTAGAATTTGTGGGTAACTTATCTTTTTTTAAATAAATATAAGTTCCACCACTAATCCCCATTATTACTACAACTGCAATTACCAGTGGAATTATAAATCCTCTTTGTGTATTTTTCATGTGTTTAAATTATATCATAGACATTCACACGATGTGAGCCCCCAAGACGTGGCTTTCCGAACTTTTGAGACATCAAGATATAATTAAATACAGTATAAATAACCTCAATCTAATATCAATCTGCAAGACAAATTTAAACCAAAAAGGTCACCGAAAAAAAATCCCTGATCATCTCATATGCTAAAAAAGAGAATACAAAAATTACCAAAATCCGATTAATGTAAATACGCCCCCTGCCAAATTTAAGACCATTATCTTTACAAATTTTATCACCAAGAATTATATAAAAACAATGACAAAGTATAGTTTTTCAATATATATGAATAAATTCGTTTGTTGAGCACTTAACTTAATTTTATTGCTCCAACACCATCTCCTTTTTTCGTCTTTAGAATATCTAATATTGAGCCAATAATTAAACCTAAAATAGCATATCCAATAATAACAGTAAAATACTGAAGGCCGATAAGCACAAAAAATAATCCAAACGGCCCAAGTAGTAAGATTGGAAATGAATACAACATTTGAATTTTATTACCAAAGTAAGCAGAATAGATCCGCTCTTTAGGGCAAGCTGAATCAGAATAAAATAATGTTTTAATTGTCATTTTAAATGAGCACGCATAATCAGTTCCATATGAAGACTCTACACGATTTACATAACTACTTGTCCATTCATTGAAATTTTCATGAATTATTGAAAGTTTATTCATTCTACTTAGAAATACTTAATTGTGAATCCATTTTAGACTAACGGTGTTTATCCCTTTCGATAGCGTATCCATCTTATAAAATCCTTGAGCGCTGTAACCACCGACACCAACAAAATTACACTTAGAATTGGACCTATGAGTAAATTTCCCATTAACCAAGAATCGACAAATATTGAAAATTCATTATCTTGGATACC
>CAIPFZ010000029.1 GCA_903864515.1 uncultured bacterium | reverse complement strand
TTGCAAACTGACCCATTCGTAGGACAACTTACATTCTTCCGTGTATATTCCGGAACAATTGAAGCTGGTTCATATATTTACAATGCTACAACTGGTAACAAGGAGAGACTTGGACGTATCGTTAGACTTCAAGCCAACAAGAGAGAGGATGTTAAGAAAGTTTTCGCTGGAGAAATTGCAGCTGCTGTTGGTCTTAAGGAGGCAAAGACATCTCACACTTTCTGTGATGAGTCTCATCCAATTCTACTTGATCCTATTAAGTTCGCAGAGCCTGTTGTGTCTCTAAGAATCGAGCCAAAGACAAAGGCTGATCAAGAGAAGATGGGTGTTGCACTTAAGAAACTAGGAGATGAAGATCCAACATTTAGAATTTCTTCAAACTCAGAGACTGGAGATACTGTTATCTCAGGAATGGGTGAACTTCACCTTGAAATTATGGTTGATAGAATGAAGAGAGAGTTTAATGTTGAGGCTAACGTTGGAGCACCTCAAGTTGCATACAGAGAGACAATTCTTGGAAGTGCAGAGGCAGAACACAAATATGTTAAGCAATCTGGAGGAAAGGGGCAATATGGTCACGTTAAGATTACAATTAAGCACCTAGAACCACTAGAGGAAGGAGCTAAGATTCCTAAGAACGTTCACAGAACTGCTGACTTTGAGTTTATTGACTCAATTAAGGGAGGAGTTATCCCAGCTGAATTTATTCCAGCAGTTGAGAAGGGAGTTAAAGAGGCAATGGAGAGGGGTATCGTTGCTGGATTCCCACTAACAAACGTATCTTGTGAGCTTACATTTGGATCATATCACGATGTTGACTCATCAGAAATCGCTTACAAGATTGCAGCTTCTCAAGCTTTCCAAGAGGGAGCAAAGCGAGCAAGACCTGTTATTCTTGAGCCTATAATGAAAGTCGAAGCCCTAACACCTGAGCAATTCATGGGTGACGTTACAGGATCACTTTCATCAAAGAGAGGACAAATTGAAGGAATGGACGATAGACTAGGAGGAATCAAGGTTATCAGAGCGATGGTTCCACTATCAGAAATGTTCGGTTACACAACAGATATCAGATCAATGACACAAGGAAGAGGCTCAGTAACAATGGAATTTGATCACTATGATACAGTTCCTGCGAACGTGGAGAAGACAATTGTTGAGTCAAGGAAATAGTATTAGAGCCGTATTTAGAATATATTTATAAAAACGTCTAATGCGTTTTGACAAAAACACCCCGAGAGGGGTGTTTTTGTGTGACTCGTGTTCTCGTCGTTGGTAATTAAAAGCATGCAGAGACTGTTGCTATTGCTAAATATAAAATTAGGAATAATCTACAGGTATGGGGAAAAAGGAATTCATAAATATTTGTAAAGATAGAAAATTTTGGCAATGGGTTAAAAAAAATGCACCCAAGGCGTATCCTGTCGTACCTGATAAAGACAGGTTTCTCTTTGAACTATATAAAAAAATAATAAACAGAACATATTATCCAGCTCCACCACAAGAATACATGACTATAAATAAGGGATTTGGAATATTGCGCATAGTACCCGCATTCAGCTTGGAAGATCTTTGTGTGTACTATTTTTGTGCTCGAAAACTTGAGAGATATATTGCTGTAAACAGAGTCGATGGGACATTTGGGGGTTTTGGTTTGAGTGGAAAACTTCGCCAGATTGAAGAACGTGAGGTTGTGGAAAGTAAAGGTAAGTTTAATATTGTTAATATTGGAGAGGACCAGTATGCTTTTAAAGAAATAGATGGCTATATGACACTTTCATCTCTAAATCCGAAGGCATGGTTTGCGGAATGGAGCGATTTTACCAATAAGTTGTATTTTACTTGCTCAGAATATAAAGATGGTTTTGTTGCAGAGCTAGATATATCAAATTTTTATGACTCAATTCAGTTGGACAGCCTGGAATATAAACTTAGAAAATATGTTCATCATTCATGTAATGATGTAATTTATTTAGTTTGCCATTTTCTACGTTTTTGGAATAGACATATTAATTTCTATAGACAACAAGGATCGGGTATACCGCAGGATACTTTTGGAGAGTGTTCTCGTATTCTCGCGAATTTCTATTTACAATCTTATGATAAAAGGATTTCCGAGTTTTGCAAAAGCAAGGGGGCAAGATTTTTTAGATATGCAGACGACCAAATAATTTTTGCAAGTTCCAGGGAGTTACTGGAAGAGATTGTTGCAAAAGCCTCAAGCCTTTTAATGAGAGAGGGTCTTAATTTCAATCAGAAAAAGATTAAAGTATTCACAATCAAAGATTTTAAAATGTATTATGCATTCGATAATTTTCTTAAATTGGCAAATAAAGATGTAAAAAAAATCGATACTGTTGTCTTGGAGAAGCAAATAAAATTCTATATTAAAAATAAAGACAAACTAAAGAAAGGCGGTCTTAGTTTACTAAGGAGACTAATTAGTGTTTTGAGTAGTGTAGAAAAAAAGCCAAATAATTTTATTGAACTTAAACGCTATATCATTCGAGAATTTATACCTAAAAACTATTCAATCTCGACACCGGATCTAAATAAGATATATGAAATATTAAATAAAGCAGAAAAAGCTGAAATGATAAAGCAAATCAATAGAGATATTGACTCCTCTTGGTACACAAACCACCTCTATTGTCTCAAATTATTCTTTAAATCTCAAAAAATACCAGTTCGCCGAATTACAACAAGAATAACCTACCTGAAACGATTTTACAATTTTGAGAAATCTCATTAATTACTTCAATTTAGAATTATATAACACTCAACTACATGCGATCTTCACTTACTAAAAATCCTATTCAGTTTTATCTTACCAAAGGTTGCACACATGAGGATTACTTCGCTCAAGTTGTAGTGTTATTTTTTAATCATAAATATTGGTATTTTTTGAATATAAAAAAAGTGCTAAAAATGTTATAATAGAGGCAGATTTTGGAAATGCTAATGATTTTATCGCTTCTAAAATCTTGGTCGAATGATTAACCCCCTAATTAAATTCTCACAGTTATGTATACATATCTTGTAAGAGTGGAATTACACGATTCGATTATGCAAGATTATGAAATCTTGCATAAGAGAATGTCTTTAGCAGGATTCAGTAGATTTATTACTGCATCTGACGGCAAAAGATATTTTCTTCCAAATGCGGAATACTGCATGCATAGTTCAGGTAATCAACAAACTATTTTAAATTTTGCACAGGATTCTGCAGGTGCAACAGGTAAGAGATCAACTGTCCTAGTGTCGCAAGTTTCATCATGGATTTCCAATGGATTAATTCCAGTAAAATAAAAAGGTTTAAATTCCTCAAAACCAAACGAGCCTAATCTGTTAGTAAATTCAGGACTTAAGTATATACGGAAACAATACAGTGTACGAGCGGAACTAATTGAGGTATCTTTTAAGAAAAACAGCCCCTTTTGGGGCTGTTTTTCTGCTAATATACTGCATATGAATACATCATCAAACCCAGATCAATTTTTGTTTATTAAGCCATTACTGATTGGCTTAATAAATAGCATGGAGGAGGGAACAAAGTTGTTTGCTCGTACTGCCTGGATGCTGTCGTTGTCTATACTCACTGAACATTGGTTGCTTATAGTAGGTATTTTTTTCAGTATTTTTGTCATCCTAATCTTTCTGGCTGTTCTCGGAAATTGGGGAGGTCTATATAGTTTAACTTACTGGACACTCTACGTGGTCATTGTCTTTATTGCGGGATTGATATGGGGCCCTGAAATTTTATTTAGCGATATTTATCATATTGTTTATATTATATTACTTAATCCTGTTTGCTACTATGCTGTTTCTCGTATCTGGGATCGTTTCGGGTTCCGCCGAAAAACACGTTAATTGTATAATTCAGTATATTATCGCAAGTATTTAGTGAATATTACCCAAAAATAGTCTATATTCACTAATTTTTGTCTTCAAGATGGTAAAATAACTCAAAAAGTGACTGGAATATACCTTTAAGGCATACTCCAGTCACAATCTTAGGTATTTTCTACAAATAGTGTTAATTATAGCCCTATTATAAAGCTACTCCCCAAGATCCATATCCCGAAGGTGGAGGTTTGTCTGTATAATAAGGCCCCTCCTGCCCCCTCCCGAGAGACTTATGAGTTGCAACGAATAGAGAGGATTTTCAGCAGAAAATCCTCGTGCTCTCGGGAGGGGGCAGGAGGGGACGTTTTGTATTGACAAACCCCCACCTTCTGATATTATCCAGTATGACGCCAAATGGCGGTTTTTTATCCCAACTCTTCTTTTTGATTTAAGGCAAGTATTAAAGAATC
>CAIPFZ010000028.1 GCA_903864515.1 uncultured bacterium | reverse complement strand
TAGAATTGCGGGCAAATAAGGCATTTTTTGTTGATGTAATTTTGTCTTTTTCGGTGCTTACGGTACGATATGTGGTATAAACTTCTTTTTTATCGACATAATCAATGTATTTTTTTTGATATTCGGCAACTTGAAAACTATAATCTTGTTTATATTGATTGATTAAAGTGTGGACAGTGGTGGGAGTTGGGGCAAGAGTGGGGATAGTCGTTGGGGTGGCAGTGGCTTCCTGTGCCATTACTAGACCAAGAAATAAAGATAACATAAATTAGTGTATCAGATTTGTGCGCCCAGGGGGAGCCATGTCTAACCGAAGATAGGTTCCATGAGCTCATATATTGTATCAAGGATTTGGTGATTACTTTTGAACCGTACTATAAATATTTGACTGAAATTATATAGTTAGGGTAAGAAATGGAATTTCCATTTCTTCTCTGGTTAAGCCGCCATGATGTCCGATATGTTTTTGTTCAAACACACCTTTTTCATACCACCAAACTGACTCCCCTTTGTAAGGCAGAATTACAATATTGCCGACTCTTGATAAAAATTCCTCTGATACATTGTTGCCAAAATAACCTTCATTAATTAGTTTACTTGTTTTATAAATTTCTGCTTTATCTTTAAGTTTTTCAGAAAGTTCCGTAATTAATTTATCTAAGACATCGTCTTTAATATACAGAAACATGTCACGGCACGATCCTGCAGGAACAATTGGTTCTCCCATTTTTGTTGTTTTAAAATATTTAGCTATATTTGGAATTTCTTTATTTAAGTAAAATGTAGTTTTAGGACTTACATTTGTTTGACCATGATCAGCACTTAAAAGTATAATTGTGTCTTTTATTTTTTCATCAATATATTTCAATAGAAAATTTTCCAGGGCGATAAAAAAGAGTTCCACTTCATTGTCAAAATATCTACTATCAGTTCCATAACTGTGACCAATTGAATCTATCTTTCCATAATAAAGATAGTAATAAGACTTTGTGGTGTCATTGACCACCATTTCCGAAAGTTTAGTTAGGCCATCCGCTATAGTAGAAAATGAGTAGATGTTTGCACCCTTACTCATAATTAAATTGTATTCTGAATTTGCGTATTCAGACGAAATAAAAAGATTGGATTTGACACCATTTTTTGCAAGTTCTTCATATATTGTTTGTGATGGATATAAAATTGCAGGGTTAACATTGGCGGCAACAAGAGTTCCTCTTTCCTTGTTTTTTGCATAAGAAAATAGCAAAGGGGCTATAACTGCATCTACTTTTGGTTCATAATAGAACCATTCATAAACTCCACTCTCGCCGACAGACAACCCTGTATTCATGGTTGTAACTTCGGCTGCTGTGGTTGATGGAAATTGCGCTGTGATTTTGGAGACTGTGCCTTTATTTATAAATCTTTGTAAAGCAGGATATTTATTCTTATATTTTTCGTAAAATTTCCAACCAAAAGCATCAATGAAAAGAAAGATAACTTTATTGTATTCTTTGTATTTGCCTGTAGGCAAAACATTTTCTGGAAGTCCTTTATTGTTTGGAATCCCAAAAAGTTTCTGAATTGTTCCTGGAATATTTGAGAAACAGTACGAATCATAGCTTGGTTTTATAAAATTATTGTTGAATTTGGTCATAATTGAATTTTATCATTCTTGTAATAATTTGCATTTTGATCTTAGTAAGCCTATAATACCGATTACAAATGAAAGAGTTATATAAATTACCAATAAAAACAGAAGTTTATCGTCCTGTTTTAGATGAATTTGTCAAAAGAGTTGAAAATGATAATTTAGCTGAGGGCTTAGTGCTTTTTGGTTCGTCAGCAAGAGGTCAGGCTAAACCAGAAAGTGATTTGGACATACTTACTGTCGTAAAAGAAAGGTGGCCAGAGTCAAGAGATAATTTTAACAAGGCAATTACAAAGGTAAGAAACAGTGATGCTTACAAAGAATTAAGAGAGCAAGGATTAGACCCTCAAATATATCCATTTTATATAGAGATGGAACAACTTAATAATCCTCCACTTATAGCCTGCGAAATTGTTAATCATGGGGTAATTATTTTTGATCCAACTACACTTATAGAAAGTAGTTTTAATAATCTTAACTCAGAACTTGCTGTTTGCAAAAGAGAGGTCACACCCGATGGGAGAATTATTTGGAGGGGTTTGCCTGTAGCTAAAGAAGGCGCAATTGGCTTGTCTGTTTCTGATAGATTAATGTTGTTAAAAGTATCTATTGCAGAAAGTTTGGAAGAAGCTAATTTTTCAAATAATCGGGGTATTCATAATTTATCGGTGAGAAGAAGTCAGGAAGCAGTTGAATTGGCAATGACAAAGCTATTATTAGAGATGGGTGTACATGCGCCAAAAGATCATGATATGGCCGAGACTGTATTTGAAGCACTACATTTACAAGGAATACATGTTGATCAATCAGTTGAGTCACAAATAAAGGAAATAACTCTTTCGTTAACTAGAATGCGAGGGCATGCAATGCATCAAACTATTGGATATGGTAAATCAATAGCAGATGATGCACTGTCCCAGGCAAGAAAAGTTGTTGATTTTACTGAAAGCCTTAGTCCATTTTCAACAGTCACTGAACAAAAACAAAGTGTTTTAACTATCTGTGGATCAATGTGTAAACTGTATGAAATGAGAGAAACTCAAGCAAGACTTGCTCAAGTACCAAATTGGACAATTATTATTCCAGAAGCATATACACAAGAGCAAGAAGCTTCAATCCAGTCTGGAAATTATAAAGATACAGCCGAATTAAAACAACAAAATAATGCAATTAAAGGTCATCATAATAATATTGCTCGTGCCACTTGGGTATTAATACATAATAATGAAAATAAAGGTAGAACTGGGTATATTGGTGCAAATACATTTTTAGAAGTAGGTTTTGCCCACGTTTTAAATAAACCAATATATACTTTAAATAGGTACGATCAAAATACATTTATGATAGATGAATTGAATGCCGTGAATCCAATTGTATTAGATGGAAGTTTGGATAATATGATTAACCGTATGGAAGCTGAGAATCAAACAAACCTTAAAAGATAATGTTGGGAAGAAGTTCTTTTAGAGATACCTGTGCATCGTCCCATTGATTAGGGAAATTGAAGTGACTTTTTAGTTTGTCATACTTAACCCATTTAGTTTTTTTAATTTCAGCCGGGTTAGTTTTAATATCCCCCCTTTTTCCTGTAAATTTAACTAAAAACTGATCTTGAACTTGTCCTTTATAAGTTTTACCTTTTTTAATCAGCCGCGTTTCAATTACAGATATTGGCCAATCATACTTAATTTGATGGATACTTTTTTTGACTATTTCAAACGATTTCGTACCAAGCTCTTCGTAAAGTTCACGCATCAACGCTTGCTCAGAGGTTTCATTATCTTCCACTCCCCCACCAGCAAACCTCCAATCATTAGCTTCGTAATCTACTAATTGAGTAATTAAAAAATTATTATTTAAATCGATAATTATCCCTATTACACCCTGTCTGTAGGTTAGTTTGTTTATATCTATATTATTTGACATCTGTTTATCTAATATTAACAAATATTTAATTCTATTTATTATTATCAGATTTTACCTATTTACAGGGTAAAATTTATTATTAATTTGTTTTGTGCGCCCAGGGGGAATCGAACCCACATCAATAGTTCCGAAGACTATTACTCTATCCATTGAGCTATAGGCGCTTGGGCAAAGCCAAATTACTTTGCTTGGTGGGTCGTGTGAGACTCGAACTCACGACCAACCGCTTAAGAGGCGGTTGCTCTACCGACTGAGCTAACGACCCAAACTGTAAACTAGTGCCGCTGGAGGGACTTGAACCCCCACGGATTGCTCCATAAGTTCCTAAAACTTACGTGTAT
>CAIPFZ010000027.1 GCA_903864515.1 uncultured bacterium | reverse complement strand
TAAAAGGAAAAGATTTAGAATATATGCCTTTATAATATTTGTTACTATTTCTGTGGTTGGATTAGGGTCCTATTTATATATCAATCAATATTTAAATACTGGAACAGATTCTACTTGGAAGGAGTATTTAGACAAAAGAGGTGAAATTTATTTTAAATATCCTGAAAAGTGGGGTGATGTATTTCAATATGGTAAACCTTTTATGCTTAGAATAGATACTCATATGCCTGAAGTGTGCCCAGACGGAACTTATAATTTAACAGCTAAATGTAAAATAGATCCAGATGTTGAGATTTTTAGTCAAACAGGAGAAGGTCTACTTGATCAGTTTGTTAAAAATACTAATAATTCTCAATACATAATACATCCCTATATCAAGAAGAAAATAGGCAATAGTAATGCTATTTATTCTACAGAAGCTCGTCCTGTATTCTCTGATTATAAAGTCGGTGATACTTATTTAGTAATTGGATATCAGAAGGTTGTTATGGTTGGTTTACAGAAAGAAGACGGAAAATACATAAGTATAACTTTTACAAGTCCCACGTTTGACACCAGAAATGAAGTATTGTTATATGACGTATCTAATTTTGATAAATTCCTTTCAACTATTAAATTCCTAAAATAAACTAGCGTTTATCGGAGCCTTTAAAATTCAAGATATTGACATGCTCTTGTTGTGATACAATATCGATGTGAGCTCATGTAATATGAACATAATTGAATCTGGTACAGCTAATGCCAAGAAAGAAAAAGTCATACTCCACATAGATGGGGATGCCTTTTTTGTTGGTGTTGAAATTGCAAAGAATCCAAAACTACGGGGACTCCCTGTTGTTACAGGAGAAGAGCGAGGGATTGTTTCTGCACTTTCATATGAAGCTAAGGCACTTGGAATAACTAGAGGAATGCCTATTTTTAAAGTTAAAAGAGAATTTCCAAACGTTATAATTTTATCAGGTGACTACAAGGCGTATGTAAAATATTCCACTAAGATGTTTGATATAGTCAGGAGATACGTTGACGATGTTGAGGAGTATAGTATAGATGAATGTTTTGGAGAATTAACTGGTCTTGATAAACCGCTTGGTATGACTTATAGACAAATTGCTGAAAGAATTAAAAAAGAGGTTAATGAAGAATTGGATTTGTCAGTTTCAATTGGTCTTGCTCCAACAAAAGTTCTTGCAAAGGTTGCATCAAATTGGGTTAAGCCAAATGGATTGACGGTGATTGATAGGGAGTCAGCCCCAGATTTTTTAGAAAAAGTTCCCGTCAAAAAAATCTGGGGCATAGGCCCAAGAACTGCAGAGCAATTGAATAAGAAGGATATAATAACAGCAAAAGATTTTTACGATAAAGACATCGCATGGATTAAATTAATTCTATCAAAGCCGTATGAGACAATTTGGAAGGAGCTTCATGGTATTTCTGTAATGGAGATAAATTCTGAATCAAAGACAGTTTACTCATCACTACAAAAGACTCGCTCATTTCATCCATCAACAAATGACAAAAATTTTCTTTGGTCTCAAATTTCAAAACATATTGAGGAAGCGTGCAGGAAGGCGAGACATTTCAATCTTGTTCCCAAAAAGCTTTCAATTTTTCTTAAAACAAAAGATTTTGAATTTATAACAGCTTTAATTTTATTACCTTCACCTTCAAACTCTCCTGAGATTTTACTCCCACTAGTTCATAAAGAATTTGAAGGAATACATAAAAGAGGAGTATTATACAGAACAACAGGAGTGACCCTTCTGGATTTAACAGCTAATTTTGTACCACAAAATGACTTATTTGAGAGTAATGCAAAAGCATTAAAGTTTGACACAATACATAAGCAAATTGACTCACTGGAAGAGAAATTTGGCAAAATAGTTATATACCTTGGATCAACCAAAAACGCACTTGATTATAGGTCTCAAGATGGTGGAACGGAATCTGAGGATTTAGACAAGAACTTGCTGTTTTTGTAATTTCTAGTTGTGTTAATGGATTGTTTTTTTTGAATATATTGTTAATATTAAACAAATGACTAAGAACGTACTTTATAATTCAATAATTGCCATTTGTTACTCCTTAATCCAGTTCCCTTTATATCTTGCCGATTGGCCTGGACGGGAAAATTTGGGAAATTTATTTGTGCATCCATCAAATTCATTTTGTGTGCAAATTACTTTCTTTGTAATCCACATGGTTTTATTATTAATTGTAGTATCAAAAGATATTTTAAATGAAGACTATTCTAAAGTATGGAAAGATATTGTCATGATATGCATCGTCTCAATATTAGCGATGGGTGCATTTTTGATGTCTTATATTTTAATCCTATTTAATACTCGCTGGCCTGGATAGACTGCTTGCTTTGTAAGTTAGCACTATATAGTAAACATAAAATGATAAAATATACATAGTTAGATCTTACTATTATCAAAATAACACACTGCAATTTATGTAAAATATATTTGCAGGTAAATAATAATCAATCATATGAATACTTTAAAATTTTCAACTTATGTAAAAGCATCAAAAGAAAAGGTGTGGAGTACACAGCTCGATGATGTAACCTATAGAGAATTGACAAAACCGTTCGATGGAGATTCACATTATCAGGGCGATTGGAGTGAAGGATCAAAAATGCTTTTTCTTGGTAGTAGTGACGGAGGTATGGTTAGTCGTATAGAAAAGAATATACCTTTCAAATATATCTCTATCTAACATCTGGGCGTTATAGAAGGTGGGGTTGAAAAACTTTCCGAAGAAGATGGAGATGGTTTTGAAAATTATATCCTTACAGAAAAAGAAGGTGGTACACAACTGGATATTGAGCTTGTTAATATTCCTGAATGTTATGAGTAAATGATGAATGAAATGTGGCCCAAGGCGCTAGATGTCTTAAAATCATTGGCTGAGAAGTAATTTGGCATATTTCAATTTAATATTAAATTGCCCGTGGACTACCAAACTCTAACTCTTCTGTTGTATGGTATAATTAAGGTATGAAAAAAACTCTCATCTACATACTTATTATAATTGCAGTAGTGATAATTTCTTTGATTTTTATTGCAAAAGACAGGGGAGTTGAAACCCCTGCGGTGTCTACAAAACAAGATGGTGTTCTTACACCCATATCATCATTCAACTGGGACTTTGAAGAAGATTCAACTCTTAATCTGGATGGTCAACCTCAAACAAGCGTGTATCTTTTGGCAACGTATAAGAGCAATTTATCAGACCGCAAGCTAATTGATACAGTAGATGGAAGTTGCTCAAAACTTCCTGGAAAGTATGAGGGTGATACATCAAACGCTGGAAAGATTCAGTGTTACTCTGCAGGTCTTGGACAACAGTACCGTATTGTGGCTGGAGAAAAAGTATACTCTATTGAGCGAAAGCTATTTGAAGAGGCGCTTCCTAATGCTTCATCTACGTATTACGATTGGGAACGAGTGAGCGAGTTTTCTCAATTAAGATAACGTAATATATTGCGGACTAATAACCTCCAGTTCCTTTATTTATTCTTCCATAAATCTCATCATAAATTTGATTAGCCTCTTCATTTGTAATACTTCTTTCAAGATGTCTGAGTGTTATTCTAACCAAGACATTCTTCTGTGACGCATCACAACCTAGTCTTTCTCTTATTTTATCCGGAAGTTTTGAATATGGTGTTTGATCTAATATCTCCACACTCTCTAGCGTGTCCACCTTGTCACCGAGTGATCTTCTGATATCTTCACTTATATCTTCATCCACATACTCCTCTGGTACAACATATGACATATCACGTCTGATGGCTGGCTGGTTTGAGACTTCGTGATAAGTTTCAAGATTTACCATTTGTTCCGCAATTTTTAGATTGGTAGATCTAAGGTATCTGATATCAGGTATCTCCTTGAGAGTCATAACAAGACGATCAAGACCTATACCGAGCGCCCATCCTGAATAGTTCACAGGATCAATCCCGGCCTGTGAAAGTATTTCGTCCTTTATGAGACCACACTCTAATATCTCTATGTCATGATCATCCTTCATTGCATTAACTTCAACACCCTCCTTTGTGTAGGGGTGGGGAGAGTCTTCTATGCGAAGCTTCCATCCTGGTGCCGCTGTTTCTGCAACTCCTCTAACGACATCTAATAAATCATCCTTGGATATAACTTTACGTGATATATTTTTGACAATTCTCCACATTTCAAGCATGTGAACTTCACCGACGTGTTTTTTATCGGATACATCTCTTCTGTAAACTAATCCAGGCAAAAGAATCACGACATCTTCCCAGTCGTCACTTTCTGCTAGATCTCGTAATATGCCTGGCATATTAGCTGTGGTGTGGGTACGTAATATGTGTGTATCGTCTATGTAGTGAGTGTATGTTGAAGATCGACCAATGTTATCTACAGGGAATAGTAAATTATCAAAGTTATCTGCAACTGTTACTATGGGATCCTTCCTGTGTACTCTAACATCACTTTGTTTATGTACAGAGTATATATAGTCCCTGATTTTTTCATAGACCATTTTTATAGCATGTGGATTTTGTGATTCCGTGAGGTCCTTTACCTCTAAATATTCATTTAGGGCCTCCTTCGTGAGAGGCTTTATATACATTTTCATATGTTTAAAACTTGTCCGTTTTGGACATTAATTGTGTCTAATAATATAGGTTAAAATTAAATATATTTGCTGCGCTATGCAGCAAAATTAAAAGTAGAACAAAAAGAAATAGAGCCAACAATAACACACCCCTTGAGGAGGCTCTGAGAATTCAGACATGTGTTATTTGTTTTCATAATTGTATATTATCATGATTGTTGAATGTAATCAATTCAATAAAATTGTCCTCTTAATTTTCACTAAATTATGATACAATCTCCACATGGAAAGTCGTGAATATAATGCTTTTATGCAAACATCTCCATACGAGTTTAATCAAGAAGTTCAGAGTTGGAGAAGTTTAGCTGGTAATGGTGAAAAATATGATGCTGTATTTCTAATATTAAGTTATATTGTAAGAAAAAGGTATATGATAACTAATTAAATAATCTTAGAAATATGCAAAAAAATTCCAATAAATTAATATTAAAAACAATAACCATAACCTCTCTTTTAGCTCAGGTCTTTAATCCCATGTGGTGGTCTGCTGTAATAGCATCGTTCTACTATTTTTGGATAGAAGGTGTTTTTGAAGGAGGCGGCCTTAATTTTTCTATGACACATGAGGGTAATATATTTTGGGGATTATTCTCAATTTATTGTATTGTTGCTATTTTTGTTTCTATAAAATCATCCATATTAATTAGGAGGGCTGATAAAACAGATCACTCAAAAATGTATGATCATAAAATATACACACTCTTTGTGGTGATTAATATTTTGACAATCATCCTATCAATTTCATTTGTAATTTATAATGGAGGTATTATTCCAAGACTGTAAGTCCCCGTAATTAATCGGAGTCTTGGTGTATTATACCCAGTAAAAAGCTATCTAGCACATCTCTCAAAAGCAGGTAGGTGCTTATCTTGAGAAGCATTCATAAGGTTTGTAAATACAAATACTATATCTTCATGAGTAGAAACATTTTGTAATAATTCTTCCTTATAAAGTTTTACATTATCAATTTCTGCTTTAACTCCGATTGAGCACACTTCTTTTAATGTTTCTGGTAAGACAATTTGTTGTTTCTTCTCTTCTGGGATATCTACTCCATATTTATCGTAAATAGCTTTTAATGAATTAATATGCTGTTCTTCTGCTCTGATTATCATAGAGAATGGTCTAACAGATCCAAACTTTTTAATTACTGCCTCATATGTTGATCTGGCTTTATATTCATCTTGAATAGCTTTGTCTAGTGATTTTTTGATATTATCATTCAATTTTCCAACTGGATAATCTAAATTATTAATTAATAAACATTCATCAGCTAAACAGTTTTCCTTGTTGATACTATTGTTTTGTCTACTTGTCTGCATACCCAACAGAGATACATCTGATTCTTTCTTATTATAATTTGATGCGATACTTATTGAAATTCCACCAGCTAGAATCCCAATGACTAATGTTGCTATAATTGTTTTGTTCATAGATATTATTTTACCATCTTTAGGCAAATGTAGTAATGTGATAAGTATAAAAACAGTAAATATCCTTATATCTAATTTGAATCTTTGTTTACTTTACCCCAGCCTCGGCCTGCATTATTGTCCATCTGTAAATTAGGCTCCTGCATATACTGTCTCATAACGCCTCGCATTGGACCACGTTGAATTAACTTATCATTTAGTCCTGTGCTATCAATTATCCAGCCACCAATCATTATGGCTAGAATAAATAATACAATAATCGCTTTGAAATTGACTTTAAATGAAAAGTCATATTTACGAAGTAGCCATATACCAGCTATTAGACCTACAATTGCAAGTAGTAATGCCCACCAGGGGAAATTTGATAGCATCTTTTCAAATTTATAACTACCCATTGGCCCGTGAGATCGTATGGAGAATCGTATTAAGCCAAATAAGAAGACTGATGCTATTACGGACGATACAAGTCCTATAAAAGTAAGTATTGATCCAAATATAAAATATGATTTAGGGCGCATCTTTATTTTACCATCATGAATTTGATTCATGATATTGTCTTCAATTTTATTGATTTTATCTAATTCTTTTGACATGTTTTTTTCATTAATTTCTTGGCTCTATTAATTCTTGTAGCTACTGTACCTGTTGGAATTCTCAGAATATCACTTATTTCTTCATATGATTTTTCTTCTAAATAATATAAAGTGAGTGGTTCAGAATACATGAGTGGTATTGAATCCAAACATTTCTCTAAATATATTATCATTTCTTTTTTATCAAAGTCTTTTGCAATATCTTCCTCGCTTTCAAAATCAAAATCATCTAATAGCGGAATTTCCTTTTTATGTTTCTTTATGATGTTTATCGCTTCATTGTGTACAATTCTGTATATCCAACTTGAAAATTTATATTTTGTATTAAAACCATTAAGATTTATGTAGGCTTTTACTAATGAGTCTTGGACAATGTGACTTGCTTTATCTTCATCATGAACTAAATTACCAGCATATCTCAAAAGCTTATTCTTATATCTATCAATTATGACAGCATAAAGATCCCTATCGTTTAAGCGAATTTTTTCCACTATCTCTTCATCGGTTAAATTTAAAGATTCTTGCATATCTATATTGATGTCATATTGGAATTATACATCAAACTCCGGCAAATGTCGGAGTTTGATTCAGGGAGTATTAATTGAAAATATTACTTGTTTTTTGGATTTTTATTCATTCCCATGCCGCCTCCATGTCTACCTGTCCCATTTTTTAAGCCCAGTCCAAGTTCTTGGCGTATCTTTTGTGCTTCCACAGTCTTACCTTGCAATGCAAGATTGTGGGCCTCTACAAACTTTGGAAAATTTGCTTCAGTAATTACTTGAGTTACCTTACCTTTGCTTTGCATAAGATTCTTCCAAGCAGTGTAGTCTTTATTTTCAAAAGCCTTTAACATTGCTGTGTGGCGCTCCACTGAATAATTTGGACCCTTTGTAGCAGGATCTCCTTTGTATGCAAAGGCTGATTCTACGGAAATGGCTGTTATTCCCAAAATGAGAGCTAAAATTCCTATTCTTAATGTTGTATTTTTCATGATGATTGTGTTGTATAGATTGATAAAGAAAGATTGATTTAATTGATTTCAGCCTTCCTACCTCTAATACAACACAACACTCCTTTTTCTTTCATCGTCCTGTTTTGATGTATACTTTAACAAAAGGAATTTCACCCCATGCTATCTGTTAGTACGATATGACAAATACTAAATTCTACATGTATTTATTCCAAGTATTTTGTACAGTGTACAAAAACCTGTTATTGCCGTGAAAAGACTGATACCACTAATTATATAGAATACAATCTGCCATATTCCACCAAGCCAAAAGTATGCAAATAGAGCGAGTGCTATGGCAATAAGCACGCGAATTAATCTGTCCATGTTACCTTCATTTTTTGAAATTTTAAATGTCATTTTATTTTTATATTATTTAGTAATTATAATACTCTAAGTATGTCAATATATATGATATCACAAATGTTATAATTAATGCCATCTAAAGGCGACCATCTTAAGATTGCCATTTTTTTGACATTGATTGTATTCAGAAATTAATGATACTATTTACAGATAATGAATAAAGTTAAATACAATCAAGAGGATATATCTAATCATCACGGAATTGCTGCTATTATAACCAATGAAGAGGGGGAGGTGTTAATGCAAGAGCATGTTAAATATGGATTCTGGACTATTCCAGTGGGGAAGGTCTTGCCTCAACAGAGTATAGAGGACGGCTTAAAGCAGGAAGTATTGGAGGAGTGTGGAATTATTATTGAATCTGCAGAGGAAATTGAAGCTAATAATTATTCCTATAATAGAGACGGGGTAGATGTTGAAGTACTTCTGCATTTGTTCAAAGTTCTAAAATACACAGGAGAGGTTAAAAATAATGAGCCAGAAAAACATAAACAGCAGAAATTCCTATCTATTGATGAAATTAAAAATATTAAATATCTATCAGATTCAACGCTTCTGTATCTTAAGACTATAGGTATTATAAGGGAGGCGGTGATATAGAATTAATTCATTCAATAACTACTAGTAATTGTAGTTCTTTTGAATATTAAAATACACATTAAGTATTAGTTTATCCTATTTTTATCCAAATATTCCTCTATCAACTTAATATCTGCAAAATCCTTATCTCTGCCCATTTGTTCTTTTGCATTTATTAACATTTCTAAACTCATGAATGGTACACCTTCTATGAAAGTAGCGAGAGGCAAGACGTCTTCAAGGGCATAATTCTCTTTCATGAAGTCTAGCGTAACTTTTGCTCCACATATTTTATCTTTATCTTGAAGGATATTGTATTTGGGGTGCTTTTTCCAGCCGTCTTCTCTTTCAAGTTTTTCATACAGGCGAGGGGAAACTAGTATATCTATGTCCGCTGCTTTGCGTATTCCAAGTACGTCCATAATTGCACTTCCACAAACAAAGAATTCATCTTCGGGTAGATTAAGGGCTTTAACTCTTGATATATAGTCTGACATATTTATATTGTAGCACATTCAATTATCTTTTGAATAACTGTTTTAATGACCATTCAAATCTGTTATAATGGGTAAAACGTTGCTGGGTGCAATGTATAAATTAACAACTATAATATAAAATCATGAGTATAGTAAAAGTAGAACAAAACAGTTTCTTGGGAGGTGTTTGGATGATAGGTTGGCTTTTTACGATCGGCTTTCTTAAGTTATCTTTTTGGAAAGGGGTATTGGCAATAATTCTGTGGCCGTATTTTATAGGTGTACTAATTAGTACATTCTTGCCACAATAAGTTAGTAAAATAATATAGTGGCGAAAATTTAAACAAATAATTAATGAAAGATCCAATTAAAAAAGCTGAAGATATAGTTAGAGGAGTAAACGACGGTGCTGGTAAATATACCCAGCCTGTATTGAGACGTTATCCATTACTATTCTCTTTCTTGTCGGTTTTCAGTTTTGCTGCAATTTTAGGAGGATTTAATATATGGATAGAAAAAATAGAGGTATTTCAAAGATACCCATCTCTTTTGATGATAATTGGAATTATCGCTCTTTTGTTTACAGGTACTCTGTATAAAAATCTAAATAATATTAAGTAGATATGAAAAGAGTAATTATTGTTCACGGTTGGGCCGGCAATCCAACATCAAATTGGTTTCCTTGGCTTAAATCGGAATTGGAGGTACGAGGTGTTAAAGTGTTGGACTTGACCATGCCAGATTCAAAACATCCAATTCAAAATGTTTGGATTGATTATCTCAATGAAAATATTAAGGATGTTGATGAAGATACTTTTTTTGTTGGACACAGCCTTGGTGGAATAAGCATACTTAGATATCTTGAAGGTCTACCAGAGGATACTAGGGTGGGTGGTATTGTTCTCGTTGCTTCATTTGCATTACCTGTTGGTTATTCATATCCGGATGGATTTTGTCAAAGCGATGTTGATTTTATAAAAATCAAGAAAATAATTTCAGATAGGGTTGTGATGATACATTCTGATAATGATAAATATGTATTAAATGAAACAGGTAGACATTTACATAAGAATTTGGGTGGAAAATTTGTGATAATTCATAGGGGTGGTCATTTAACTAGCGATGATGGTTATATTGAGTTCCCAGAGGTTCTAGAGGCTCTAGGGTCACTTGGAGTTTAGTGTTGAGTCACTTTTACTTTTACTTTTTGAATACCGCGGCTAATTCAATGGGCGATTTAACGTCTGGTTTTTAACTTGGTCAGATATGTTATAATTTATGATATGAGACAAACATCTAAAAAGATAATAAAGATATCAGAAGCCCAGGACTTAGTCAGGAGTTTTGCTAAAGACAATAAATGGTCCGATGAACCAAATATTGATAAATTTGATCACCTTCATGAAGAATTGATTGAAATGTCCAAATTACTTAGATACAAGAATTCATCTGAAATGAAATCTGTGATAAAGGCAGATAAGGATTCATTTGAAGATGGAATAGGTGATTTATTTTTTGGTTTATGTAGACTTGCTAATCAACTTGATGTGGATGTTACAAAATCGTTCAATCTTGTATCGGGCAGAATATTAGCTAAATATAAAGACAAAAAACATGAAGGAAAACCTGAGAAAAAATAAATTTAATAATGGCTACATTGGATTAGTGTCACTTTTAATTGGTGTTGCGATCATTTCTTTTATAATAATGAGATCTGATTTATTCAAGGATAAAAAAGATGGGAAAAATACAATTGAAGAGGGAAGAGAGATGATTAATCAAGCTGATAATGCAAAGAATTTAATTGAACAAAATAGCCGAAGATATATGGAGGAATAGAGTATCTGTCAAAATGAATACTTAAATTTGTGATATGATATAGATATGAATATGAAGAGGGTAATGATAATGATTGGAATCGCAATACTTGTTATTGTGAGTATTTTATATATCAAAAATGACTCATCTTCAGGGGTGAAGGTAACAACAGAGGCAAAAAAGGTTGTTGAACCTAAGGAGTTTGTAAAAGAAAATGGAAAATATTGTTTTCATCGTTTACAGTTAGCTACAGCAAAAGAGCCATACAGAGTGGAAGAGAAGGTTGTTCTAAATATTAAGGATGGCGGAGTTGTGGGATCTAAAAATGGAACTCAGAATGGACCTGATATGACAAATGGGTATACCGGTGACTTAGCCGGATTTATAAAAGGTGAAGATTTAGAGCTTACTTATTCCTATATTGTTGAGGGCTCAAAGGGGAAGGAATTGGAGGTCTATAAATTTCAAAATGATACCTTAGTTAAGATGCATTGGTTGTTGTCTGATAAGGATGGAGTTTTAACACCAGACAGAGTAGGGGCACCTAAGATGATTTTCTTTCAAGAAATTAAGTGCGAGTAGTAATGTCTTATCGGGAGCATGTAATTAGTGTTCTGCCTGGTAATATTATAATTCATATCATTCAAATGAAAACTATCTGATAAGATGATAATAGTATCCAGCAACTTCTCTTGCGATAGAATAAAAGTCTCTAGTCTCAAAATAATCCGCATGTGCTGAATAAACTTTCTCTACACCAAGTTTGTTAAACGCTAGCCTTGTTCTTGATATGTGATAATAATTACTGACAACTAGTGCGGAGGATAATTTCATTTCACTAATTATCTTTTTTGCGTTTCTTGCAGTATTAAAACTGTCTATGCCGGCGCTGTCTTGTATTATATTTTCTGAAGGTATTCCTTGATTAATCAAATAGTTTTTCATAGTCAAGGCTTCATCGTATCCTTCCACTCCAGTTCCACCACTTACTATGACAAGTGGTGCGAGATTCTTTTTATAGAGTTCAAGACCCTTATCAAGTCTGCTTTTGAGCCTAGGTGAAGGAGATCCATCTAATTCAACTTTGTTTCCTAATATTACTATTACATCGCTTTTCTTTACATTATCAATTAAGCCGTCAGTTACAATAATTATTACAGTCAGTGCAAAGATGATGATAAATAAAGATATTGTAATTTTTATTATTTTCTTAAGGAGTAAGTAAATCATGTATTTTTATAGAATTAAAACAAAAGTTTGATTATTATTTCAATCAATTATCTTTAAACTTTCTTCTCTGACACTTTCATGCTTAAAACTTCAACGCAGAAGTCTCTTTGCTTACGAATTGTATTTTTAGGTAGTTCTTGAAAATATTCATATTTATCTGACTGTCTATCTAGGGTAATTTTACCTTTATCTTTTGGGGAAACAAGAAAAGCCAGGCTTATTCCTTGTTCATATTTATTAATGAATTTATCATATTCAATTATTCCCAAAAACTTTACAATATCAACAGATAGTCCAAGTTCTTCCTTTGCAACCCTCTTGACTGTTTGATTCAATTTTTCTCCCTTTAGAACAGTTCCTCCTGGTGTGTGCCATTCTCCAATCCCAGGCGTAATAGCTCTTCTTGTTAGTAGTATTTTACCTTCCTTAAATACTATGACTTCAACTGATAGTTTTGGAACCTTACTGTAAATATCCTTAAATTCTGCATATGGCATCTTTTGTATTTTAGACATATTTAAATATTAACATGCTTTATTGTTATATTAAAATTTAGAAATTCTACCGATAATCAGGGTTAGGTATTAAGAAAAGATAGTCTTGAAAAAGTGATAAATATAGATAACAGATATTTTAAATGACCCATGGGACTTAAGTCTTCTTGCTGAGGTTTTTACAATTAATTTTGTATCAAATATCACCAAACCTTCCTTTGACATTCTTTTTGCTGTATCAGTATCATCGCCATAGAATACTATGTCAGTATTATACCCGCCAATTTTTTCAAGTGTTTCTGCTCTTAAGAAAACGTTTCCTCCAATAAGAACTGCACCTTTGTTAGATTTTTGCATTAAGAAATTAAATAGGCGATAAATAGTCTTCTGAAAAATTAAGGAAAAAATTCTGAATGACCATCTTCCATCGTAATAATCATAAGGCCCACCAACAGCGATAACTTTCTTGTTGGTAAAGTGTTTAACTCCACTCTTGAGCCATAGAGGTTCAGGTAGGCAGTCCGCATCTAGGTTTGCTATAATTTCTCCTGTTGCAATTTTTCTCCCGCACTCTCTGGCCCATTGAGTTCCTTTTCTACTTTCATGTAAAACTGTAACCCCCATACTCTTTGCAATTTCAGCTGTTTTATCAGTACTATTATTATCTACTACAATAACTTCAAAATCTGCATAGTTTTGTTTCAAGACAGACTGAAGAGTATCTTTTATGTTTGGTTCTTCATTATATGCAGGTATGATTATTGAGACTCTCATTGTATTGATAATATTATAACATTAATTAAAAAACATGCCGCCCGATAGGGCGGCACAAGATTGTTTATTTTTGATCCTCTGGTGATTTGGCTTTTTCTGCCAACAATAGTGCTTTTTTAGCACAGCAACGGCCACAAATGAATCGACCGTATTTGTTACTTATGTACCTGATTGGACACATACTATATCTTGAACGAGCAAGAGCAAGCTCACAAACTTCTCCGAACCAACATGTCTCCACGTATTCGCATAGACTCTTGTACTCCTCTCTTCTCTTGGCGAAACCTTCAGCTCCGCCATTTTCGATATAGTTGTCTAGAAGCCATTGTGGATTTTTAAATAGATCGTAATCAGTGCAACTATGCTTAACTCTCGTTGCGTGTCTGTTTACGGGGCAGGTCAGGGCTTCAATGACTTGCTCCATCGTGTATCCACGATGATCAAATTCCGGCATTCTATTTGGCATAAAGAACTCCTTTCTTTGTGGGTTTCTGGTCTAAGACCGTTTGTAATAATACCACGAGTTATGAAAAAAGATAGAGTCGCGACTAATCCTTCGGTTTCATCTTTAAGAACCATTTTTCTATGCCGTAATAGGAAATAAAAGCTAGGATTAATACAGAAATCAGAGACAAGAGAGATATAATTAACCATTGAAAGAATGATGTGTATTCTAGACTAAATCCCAGAGATGATATTGTTAGCAATACAATAACAAATGCAAACATGTGATATGAGTATAGTCCATATGATATCTTACCCAAGAGCGTGGTTGTCTTTGATCTACCAATCTTAAAGAGGGATTTTGAAGATTCATTTTGTTCAAAAATTACAAAAGCAAAAAGAAGAGCAAGAATCAGTGGTAAAATTGCAACAAATAAATTGTAAAAAATTGAATGACCAATTGAGTTGTTTTGAATCAGTAGGTCTGTAATTAGATGCCTTCCAAATATTAAAAGAAACATGACTGCATAAATTATTGCAATTCCTTTTTTTGGAATGGATAGAATAGCACCGCGTATCTTACCTGCTGTATAATTTTTAGTGTAGACAAAGAAGGCGAGCATTGAACCTATCGCTAAATCTGACATAACAGAAAAAGTTGAATAGGCTATTACATTAGGTGAAAGTGCATAGGTATATCTGTAAATACATGATACTAGAACTATGCTACCTAGAAATTTCAAAAGATGTTTTCTTGGAAGAAATGCAATTACCCATGGCCAAATCAAATAGAATTGTTCTTCAACTGATATTGACCATAAAACATCCACGGGAACGCTTCCTCCACCGTAAAATGCAAGATTGAAGTTTGCTAGGAAAAATAGATAATAAGGTAGTATGGAGAATGTTGGTGTTAATGAAAATATGAATGAACCATTCTCAAGTAGTAGCTTTGCTACGATCGGCAATATAAAAAATCCAACAATTAGCGTTATAAAGTACACTGGCCAAATTCTTAATATTCTTCGTAAATAGAAATTCTTCAGAGATATCTTTCCATGATTATCCTTTTCTCTAAATAATAGATAGGTTATCAAAAATCCAGATAATACAAAGAAAAAGGATACGCCAACATCTCCATTGATTAATATATATTTTTTTATACCGAGCCAGAGATTTGATTCATTGTTATATCCTAAAAAAAGTGAAGCGTGAGAAATAAACACTGCAAGGAACGCAAAGAAACGTAGACCATCAAGATTTTCAAAATACACCGGCTTGCTACTGGTCATACTGGAGGTTTTATTCAGTTAATATCCCATCAAATTCAGGAGAATCTTTCTCAGCCTCTTCTTTTGTTTCTCTTATTATTCCGTCTTTGTGATGTGCAGGGGAGTAGATTGTATACATCTTCAAATCTTCAGTAAAAGATGTGTTTATAATGTTATGTTGCGTGCCTGATGGTACAACAACAGCGTCACCGTCTTCAACTTCATATTCTGCCTCTCCGATTATTACTTTTCCGTTACCTTTTTCAAATCTAAAAAATTGATCATTCTCAGTGTGAATTTCTGATCCTATATCCTCATTTGGCTTAAGAGACATAAGAACCAGTTGCATATGCTCTCCGGTGTAGAGTACCTTTCTGAAATTTGTATTCGCTAAAGTCTCTTTCTCAATATTTTGTTTATATCCTTTTTTCATAGTAATCCCATTGTAACATCTCGTACTATATATGCATAATTTGGTGTATAATAGAGAGGTAATAACCATATGATTTATAAATTCTTTGCTAATTCACAAAAAACTTGGCAGGCAATGTTTGAGGCTATTTCCTCTGCAAGGGAGTCTATTTATTTGGAGGTTTATATTTTTCAAGATGACATGGTTGAATTTGATTTTTTAACTTTATTAAAGGAAAAGGCAATGTCAGGTATTAAGGTTAAAATTATATTGGATTCCTTTGGAAGTTTTGGATTAAGTAAAAAAGCTATTTCCGATATAAGGGAATCAGGTGCTGAGCTGTTGTTCTTGAGTTATTTCTTACACAGAACTCATCGTAAAATATTAGCTATTGATGGTAAGATTGCCTTTATTGGTGGTGTTAATTTTCATCAAAGTTCATCCTTGTGGAATGACTTGGTTGTGAGGGTTAGAGGGAAATTGGTTCATTCAATAATCAGATCATTTGCAAAGACTTATATTGAATGCGGAGGGAAGGATCCTGAAATAGTTTTAAAGAGTATAAAGAAAAATAAGGTACATAAAAACAAAAAGGAGAAGAGAAGAGTTAAAGATTGGCTCATTGAACATTCTCCAGTTAAGAATAATTATAGATTAAGAAAGATTTACACAACACACATATCTATGGCAAAGGAAAACATAACTCTTGTCACGCCATATTTTATGCCAAGGCGTTGGTTTATGGGTCTGTTGCACCAAGCACACCTAAGGGGTGTTAATATTCATATATTAGTACCAGAGACAGCAGATCATCATTTTGTTGATAGAGTAAACTATTTTTATATGAATAAACTATCAAGGCTGGGGGTTGATTTCTTTCTTGGACCTCAAATGAATCATGCAAAGATTATGATGATTGATTTTAAGGAAGCAATTGTTGGATCTAATAATCTTGATTTTTTGTCTTTTGAATTGAATTCAGAAATTGGTATTTTCTTTAACGATAGGGTGGCAATAAATAGAATTGCAAATATTACAAATGGATGGAAAAGAGACTCTGTACTCTTTGATGCAAAGTCATACAAAATGAAGTGGTTTGATTATATTATATCTCCAATATTTAAGATTTTTTCAAGGATTTCGTAGAAGAATCTCCAGCAACAATTCCAGTTGTCCAGCAGAGTTGAAGACTGAATCCACCAGAAGGGCGATCTATGTTTAAAATATCACCAACTAGATATAGATTAGGAAATAGACGAGAGGACATTGTCTTAAAATCAACTTCATCAAGTGATACTCCTCCGCTTGTGATTATTGCCTTGTCTACTCCAAGCAATTTATCTACTTGCATGGGAATACCCTTAAGAAGATTGATTAATTTAATTCGCTCTTCACGTGTGATGCTATTGCATTCCTTTTCAGGATCAATTAATGATAGGTCTACAATTATTGGAGCGAGTTTTGCCGGAACAATATTTGCGATAGCATTTCTAAATTTCTTTTTATCATGCTCTTTAAATAATTCTTGCAGTTTTGTGTTTAGTGTTCCATTGTCTTCCGATGGTAGAATATCAAGACTGACAATGACTGGCCCATACTTCAATAAATCACCAATGTCCTTACTCATGTTTAATATTGTTGGTCCACTTAATCCAACATGAGTGAAGAGAATCTTTCCTTTTTTGGATAATTGTTTCTTATCATTTTGAAATATTGAAATTTTTATATCAGTTAAGCTAATGCCAGCAAGACTTTCTATCCATTTATCTTTTATGGCAACAGGTACAAGGGATGGGGTAGGGGGAATTATTGTGTGGCCAATGTTATTAAGCCACGCAAAGCCGTCTCCTGTTGAACCAGTTTCTGGAAGAGATGCTCCACCCGTTGCTATTATCACATTGTCTGCATGTAAAACCTTCTTATTTTTTAGAATAACACCAATCACTTTATTTTCTTCCATTGCAATTCCAACAACTGGAGAATTGGAAAGTATTTCAACTCCACCTTCTCTCATGTAGTCCAAGAGAACATCTAAGACGGATTGTGATCTATCAGAGACAGGGAAGGTACGTAATTCATTTTCCACCTTAGTTTCCATTCCTCTTTTGTGAAAGAAATCTAAGGAGTCTTTTACACTATGTTGTGAAAAAGCAGAGAAAAGAAATTTACCATCATCTTTAAATCTCTCTAAAAATTTTCTTACATCAAATTCAGAATTTGTGACATTACATCTCCCTCCACCAGTGATTAATAACTTTTTACCAAGAGTTTCATTTTTCTCAATTAGAAGAACGCGGGCACCATTCTCTGCTGCCTTTCCTGCTGAAATCATTCCAGCTGGTCCTCCTCCAACAATGATTGTGTCCCATTTAGTACTTGTTTCCATTGGGGTATATTAGCATTTTTTCTGAAAAAAAGGTAAAAGAAAATATATGATAACAAAAAACCGCCAAATTAATGACGGTCCTTGTTACTTAGATTAGACTAAGTATTTTCTTCAATTCTACTCCAACCTTTGCGGGTCTAATTTTATTTGACTGACTAGTAGCTTGAAGTTGTGAATGTTGCAGGCCATGTGATACTAACTCTACCTGATAGACCTGTTACATACGCTAGGTAGTAATAGGTTGTATTTGGCTGTAAGTTTTGTAGTGTAACAGATTGATTTGTACGATAGTTTGAATCAACCATCGCTGTGTTTCCTGATACGTCAACTGAGTTTAAGTGTTCTCCTAAACTAAGTGGGGTTGTACTGTAATAAACTAAACCTTTTGCATTCTCATTTGTATACCAATTGATTGTTGCTGAATTTCTACTGATATTATTAACTCCTGCACTAGTTATGATTGGAGCTGAAATATTTGCACCGGCATCTACTCCATTCAACATTTGCTCATTTATCACAGGAAGAGTTGATGGTCCAACACGTCCTACTGTTGCAATACCATTACGTGCTTGGAAATTTGAAACAGCTGACTTTGTAAGTGATCCAAAGTATCCAGTTACTTTACCTTGTGGGTAAATTGTGGAATCCTCTGCTAGGAAAGATTGGAGTGATGTAACATCAGCACCACGTGATCCTAATTGTAATTGACGATAAAGTACATCAGCACTTGTGATTGAAGGCATTATTACAGTAAATAATACTGCTGTTGTTAAACCTAATGCGATTATAAAACTTTTTGTAGTCTTAAGAGAATTTATTATTTTATTCATAATTTTATTTTATTATTTAGCGTACAACTTTATTTTTCCAATTAAATGTAAACAATTAATGGTCTGATAATATTGCTGCTATTTATCTAATATTATTAAGAAGTAAAAATATCTAGAAAAGGAAAAAACTTTGGACTTGTGATCCTTTGTGATTAAACTTTAATTTGAATAAATAATTAGATACTTTTCAATGCGGGAGGGGAGAAGTTACCGCAGTCGATTTTTAAATGAAAATTCCGAGCTCTAATTATTTATTCTTGATGAGACATCCTTGCGACTTAGTAAGTATGTTCCTACCCTTGACATGTGTCAAGCTAAATTGTGTACTATGACACACTTGCTGACTTGTCCCTAATTATTGAAACCATTTGAGTGTTAAATTATTTTATTAATAATGTGAAATACTAGCTTCTTGTATGTTGTTTAAGACTGTTTAACTTTAAATTTGTATGCTATATTATCTGTGGGTGCGGAACATCCTTGCGGGTAGTTGCCTCTTCAGGTTGTGAGATTGATGCAATTCCTGTTCAATGCCGGTAAGGCACGAGAGTTCTGTTTGTACATTGAGTGAGCTAATATTCAAAAGGTATACTGTCTACGATTGTATTGTTTGTGGCGCGGTTAATGGTTTTCGGTTACGCGTCTTTTTCTTCGTAGTCATGTAGATGTGATAATCCGAGAGGGAACACTTCTCGTACTTAGCATATTAGCTTATCAAGGGTTTCCGCACCCGCTTTCATTTTTATTGAGGATGATCTCGTCGTCCTCCTGCCGACCCTAAATGGGCGGTTTTTTTCTATTAGGAAATTCGCCACCCGCCTTCTTTTTTGATATTATTTAAATATGGAATATATAATTCACCTTTTGGTTTTAATTTCGATTTGGTCAATACTAGGAATTAGTTTAAATCTTGTTGTGGGATATACAGGGTTACTTTCAATCACACACGCAACATTCTTTGGGGTGGGGGCGTATGGAACGGCGATACTAATGACTTCATATGGATGGAACTTTTTCTTGGCGATGATTGTGGGTATGATAATTGCCATGATTGTCTCCTTGGTTCTTGGTGCAATACTCGGGAAGTTTAAGGGGGACTATTATGCACTAGCATCTTTTGGTTTTAATATTATCGCATTCAGTATAATGTTGAATTGGCAAAGTCTAACAAGAGGACCACTCGGAATTCCAGGAATAGGGAGGCCGCAAATATTTGATTTTATATTTAAATCAAATTTGCATTTTTTAATTCTCTCGGCCGTTCTCGCTCTTCTTGTCTATTTATTATCACAATATATTGTTGGCTCTAGCTTTGGACGAGTAATAAAGGCAATCAGAGAGGATGAGCAAGCAATTTCTGTCTTTGGGTATAATACAAAAATATACAAAATGATTGTTTTTGTGTTAGCCGCAGGAATGGCGGCTGTCGCTGGTGCACTCTTTGCTTCTTACATTACCTTCATTGATCCATCAAGTTTCTCATTGAATGAATCAATCTTTATTCTATCAATTGTTATATTAGGAGGGCTTGCAAGTAATAAGGGAGTGTTCTGGGGAACAGTGTTCTTGATGTTGTTGCCTGAGGCGTTACGCTTTGTTGGCTTTCCAACAGATGTGGCTGCTCAAATGAGACAAGTCGTATATGGATTGCTTCTATTGTTCTTGATGATGTATAGACCGCAGGGGTTCATGGGGGAGTATAAGTTGTAGATTTACCTCAACTTAACACACTGGTTCTACTTCTCACTAATTTCCCAGACCTGCTTCCATAAAGTTGTCATTAGATTTGCAAATTCTTTGTCATGCACAACAAAGGCAAATTTATCACTTCCTCCACCGGAAAATAAGACTCTATTGTCATATATCCAATAACTCATGTTCCAATCAATATTTTTGGGTGCTTGTCTAATGTCTCTAAAACTGTTCCATCCTTCTTTAAGACCTTCGGTTTTATCAAATTTCTTGTCTTCTTTCTTTCTGATTACATTCAATACAATTTTATGTCTGAGTCTCATTGAGCTATGCCACTCGCTAAACTCTGGTCCAAGGATATCTAACATGTCCTTTGTGGACCACATTAGATATGTTTGTTTGCATTTCTCATTCCACATTGTATCTCTAAAGGCTTGCTTAATTCCTTCCTTGCCAAAATAAAATTTTATCTTAGGTTTTGAAGTAGGATCTTCACGCTCCGTGTTTTTGATATATTCGATTAATTTATTTTGATTATCTTGGAGTTCCTTAATCTTCTGTTCACTAATTTTGGCAATTTGTTCTTTGTCCGCAATTCCAAAAATACGACCTCTTTCTTCAGAGTATTCTATGACTAAACTTTGTGTGACTAGCTCGTCTAGGGAATCGTATACAGTTGATTTAGGTATATTTAAAGAGTGAGCTATGTCTTTAACAGGGGATAGGCCGTGTTTGATTAAATAGTCTAAAACAAGCTGAGCGTTAGGTTTTATTTGAAGTGTCTTAAATAGATTTTCAGTACTAGTCTTTTGGGTCATATTTTCATTGTTATTCGTAATTCGCCGAACTGTTAACAATAATAACACATAATATATACTATTGTCCAATATGAAGAAAATAATATATTTGGTAATACTAATAGCTGTGGCTTTGGGTTTGGTATTAATATTTAATGTAGGTAATAAGCAGGGCGGCACTCTGTCAAAGAGCGCAAAGCCTATAAAAATTGGAGCGATGATTTCACTAACGGGGGTAGCAGCTGATTTTGGGAATATGTCTAAGAAGGCAATGGATTTGGCAGTTGAGGAGATAAACAAAAACGGTGGTATAGATGGTAGGCCTGTTGAGCTCTACATAGAGGACGATCAAACAACACCACAAGGGTCTGTCTCTGCATATCAGAAACTTGTTGGAATTCAAAATGCTGATGCTGTGATTGGTGGGATTTTTGATTTTACCGCGCAACCAATTTTTGCACTTGCACAAAAGGATAAGAAGGTATTTATTTCTCCTGTAAATTTTCAAATAGACGGGTCATTTGAAATGAATGATTATAGTTTTGTTTTGTACCCAAAATTCAATCAGGTTATTTCTCAATTGGATTCTGTAATTGCGGATAATAAAATTAATAATCTTGCGATGATTAGATATAAGTCAGGGTTTGGTGAATCTATCGAACATACGCTTGCAAATATTATGAAAGACAAAGGTTCTTTTAATGTTGAATCTTATACCGCTATTGGATCAAGCGATTTTAGGACAAATATCCTTAAATTGGTTGATAAGAAACCTACGGCAGTTTTCTTGGATATGTTAGATTTTGATATTGTAAAATATCTTGAGGTGGCGGAGAATTTAAATTTCAAACCACAATTAATTGCTTATACGACAATGAGAGATGTGTTCAATAATCAAAAGGTAGATAAGAGTAAGATTGAAGGTGTAATAATGATTGATTGGGAAGTCCCTTCTGATGAGTTTGTAAAAAGATTTGAGAAAAAATATGGAGAAAAACCAAGAAGAGGAGCTAATAAAAGTTATGATGCAATTTATATTCTTGCAGAATCCATTGCAAAATCAAAAACGGCTGAAGAAATACCAAAGTATATAGAAGGCAACACATTCAAGACAGTAAATGGAGATACCTCATTCACTTCAAAACATTCCGCAAAAGATACTCCAATAAATATTTATAATATTAAGGGAGGGGAGATGGTGGTGGTTAAGGAGGTGAAGTAGGTTTATTTGGGATCGAAATTAAAAAATAAGCAAAAGTTTGACCCCGCTGGCTTGCGCCACGGGGTCTTCTCTTTTAGATTGAAAGAGTAACTTGAAGTGTCAGCTTTTTATCGCCGACGCCGGATGAACATAATGCATGTCCCGATGCCTGCAAGCAGAAAGCTTGACGGCTCAGGGATGACAAGATTGATTGCATCCGAGGACATGTTGATCGAATAGTTGGAATTGCTACGAAATGATCCGTAGGCTGATGGTTGCATGCTAGGATCAAAAGATGTTCCTTCGCTTTGAATGAAATCAATCGCCAAATTTGTCACGATATTTGTTTTAGGATCGTACACAAATTCCAAAATATTCACCCAGCAAATCGATGAGCCACCTCGGCCATTACCTAGCCACGTGAAAGTGTATCCATTGGGGTTTTGACCCCAGCCCACTGTCTGATACAGTCCTGCGGACAAAGATTTTCCATTGGGCGCAGTTAGATACAGATGCCAATATTGGCCGTTAATATTGGTGAGGGAGGTCCACATCTTCTGGTCTCCGAAATCAACGCCACCAGGGGTTTGGAATGTCCAACCGCCCTGATTGTCTACAATGTAATCCAGTCCATTTTGAGCAATATAGCTTCCGATGGGTCCTGACTTGTAGAAGAATGCGGTGGTGGCGCCGGCTGCGATCTGGATGGCTGACAGAATGGTGGTAATAATAACTAGTCCAGTGTTTGTTTTCACTATGTGTTCTTGTTCCTAATTGTTTGTTGGTTTAATGAAAAGTGTCTGTCCTTAATTGGAAAGATCTGTTTAGTATTATAATATAAGAAAACATTGCTGTCAATGCCTAGATAATATGTAATAGAAATACATTTTAATCTGTATTTGTGTTGTATTTTAAGGCGATAAAGAGTAAAATTGTTATATATGAAAAAGAAAATTATTTGGGCAATCATTATTATTGTAGTGATTATTTTAGTAGTTCTTGGTGTTAATAAGGAAGATGATAATGGAAAAATTAAGATTGGAGTTCTAACTCCTCTTTCTGGCCCACTTGCAATTGCGGGGGAAGTTCAAAAGAATGCGCTTGCCATGGTGGTAAAAGACAATCCAAATGAAAAAATCGAACTAATTTATGAGGACTCAAGATATGATCCAAAGACATCTGTTTCGGGATACGAAGCACTTAAGATGAAGGGGGTAAAAATAATCATTGCCGATGGAAGTCCTGTGGTTGCCGCAGTGAGAGAAAAAGCTGTACAGGATGGAATCATGATCTTCGCACAATCGGCAACAACACCAGCTTTTACTGATGATAGTCCATTAACATGTAGAATCGGATTAACCGCAGATATATTAGGCGGTTCTATTTCGGAGTATGTAAATAATACATTGAAATATAAAAAGATTGCGATGCTGTCTCCAAATAATGAATATGGAAAAGTGATGATTGAGCAAGTCAAAGCATCATTTGTGGAACTTGGTGGAGAAGTTGTGGGTGTTGAAATATACGATCAGGCATCAGGAGACCTAAGATCCAATATCTTAAAGTTAACTGAAAAACAAAAAGATATAGATGCACTGGTTGTAATTAATAATATTACACCAGAGCCAATGTTTAATCAGTTAAAAGAAATGGGTTGGTCTAAGCCTATCGTTTCCGATATCTGGACAATTACAAGTCCTAATCTTAAAAATAGAACTATCGCTAAGGATGTAAAATTTGTTGACTACATGTATTCTCCACAGGCGGATCTTAATGCAAATTCAGATGCTGTAAATTATTCAAATACATACACATCAAATTATAACGCTTCGCCTATACTCCTCGGTGCATTAACCTACGATTCATACAATATTTTAAGCAAGGCAATAAATGAAGTTGGAGGAAATCCAAAAAAGATTGCTGAGTACTTACCAAAAATGGCAGAGTTTAAGGGTATTACTGGTGACGTATCTTTTGACGGATCATGTCAGAATATAAATAAGAAGTTGGTTTGGAGAAAGGTTAATACAGACGGAACTTTTGCGAATCTGTAAAAATAATATAGAAATAAACACTAACATGAAATACATAGCTTGCATTTTCCTAAAGGAAGGAATAACTGATAGACAAGACTCACCAATGGTTGATGTCTATTATCACACTCTTGAATCAGGATTAGAATTCATAAAAACTTATCTAGATCAAGGAATAACAGATTTCCTAGTATTTGGTTCAACTGATAATAAATCTGTAGAATTTGCTTGTACTGATGGTTTGATTAAGAACTTTATTAAAATTGCCAAAGAAAAATTTGGTACAGATATTGTAATTCATGCTGATGTTGGATTGTCACCATATTCTGCAGATGGGCATAGCTTGATTATAAAAGATGAGAAAGTTGATTATGAAAAGAGTTATGAGCTTGCCGGAAAGCTTGCTGTTGCATTTGCAAATGCTGGCGCTGATTATGTTTGTCCATGTCTACCATTAGAGAACCAAGTTCGTGAGGTTAAAAAAGTTTTAAATGAATCTGGTTTAACTTCTACAAAAATAATGGGGTATAGTGCAAAGTTCTCTTCATCTCTCTATGGTCCATATTTTAAGACAATTCAGTCTCCTAAAGATGGAAAGATGCCTTATGAATTTCATATTTCTCCATTGAATGCCGAGGAAGCATTGAATCATATTTCTGAGGATGAAAAGCAGGGTGCGGATATTGTTATGGTAAAACCAGCCATGATGTATTTAGATATAATTTATAGAGCAAGACAGCAAACTAAATTACCTATTTCTATCTACCATGTAAGTGGTGAATACTCTATGCTTAAGGAGGCTGGAAGGGTGGGGGTAGTTGATGAAAATGAAGCTTTCGATGAAGTACATTCTGCCTTTAAAAGATGTGGTACAGATTATATAATAGGTTACGCACCAGATCATTTCTTGAGATGGTCAAATAAAAATAATTAAATATTATGATAGATAAAGAAAAAATACAGAAAACTTCAAGTACAATACTTGATTTAAATGACCATGCAGATGTTAAATACAGTGAAGAAATAATCAATGCTTTAAAAAATAGAATTGGCGAGATGTGGCCTAAAATCTGGTCTAAAATGTCAAGTGATAATTTCTCTGCTTTTCCAGTTGCTAGATTTCATACAAATCAATCAATTTTGAACTTTATGGCAAAGGAGTTCGGTGAAAGATTGCAGATAGTTGAATTAGGAGCTGGTTTTACTCCACACTTTTTGAATTTAGATTGCAGGATTGGAAAATATATTGAGGTTGAATTCAAGGAAAATTCAGATTTAAAAAGAGATATTATTAGTGAAACAAAAGGTGAGATCGATAATCTAAAGTTCATCTCGGGCGATTTAGCAGAAGAAGAGACTTGGAAGAGAATAGAAGGTGAATTGAATTTAGATAACCCCGTTCTGATTTTTAGCGAAGGTGTTGTATCTCAATATTTTGATGATGATTTAAAATCTAAAATATCAAATTTTATTAAACCTCTCATGAGTGCAAACGGTAGTATATTTATGTTGGACGACACACTTAGAAACCACCCTGAATTTCAAGATAATGAGATAATAAAAGAGGGGATGAATAAAATATCAGGTGTGTCAGGTAGCTCTGTGTATAAGAATGACTTGAGAAATTTTGAATTAGAGAATTTGTTTTGGAAAAAACTTCTTAATATGGATATTGTGAATGTAGATTATATGCTGAGTAAGCCTGAAATGGATTTCGTACTAGAAAACTTTAAATTAACTATTAATTTAAAAGACGAAGATAGCTCAATTACTAGGGGGCTAAAAGAATTATCATTACAAAATAAGAATATTAGAGTTTGGAAATAAAATACACTATGGGGACTTTTTAGCCAGAAGGTCATAAGAATCCGCACCCTTCCAAGACAACTCAAAAATCATTCGCATCATATTGTGAATAGTTTTATCTTGTATGACAGTCCCCGTAAAGTGATTCTTGTTTAGATTAACAATAGAAACTTTATCCTCTCCGTAAATTGTAATCTCTCCTTCAAATGAGAAATCTTTATGTGAGATGTATTTCATGTTGGGCCAGTACTTTTCTGCAATACCAATTTTTGTATATGTATTTTTAACAAAATCCACATCGTATTCTGTATCAGGAACAATACCTCTTGTCGTTATTCCAAGTTTCTCTTTTGTTGTCCTGTAGTGTAGGAAGAAGTCAGATTTTAATAAATCTTTTAAGTATGTTGTGTTTGCCCAAGCAAGCATCTCATATGGTTTTTTAACATTCAAATGATCTGCATAAATTTGCATAACATTCTCTTGCCCTTCAAAATATGAAATCTTCGGCTTATCGGCAAAAAGACTGTATAGACCTTCAATTTCCGGAATCAATTTATTTGCCTTCTCCAAATGATCATTTGCAATAGTTACTTTATCTTTAAGATATCTAGTGAGTTTCTCGGGATTTTCTACTTGATAAAATAATTTTCCCTTCTTTTGTATTTCACTTATCAATCCTTTTACAGAGAGGTCAAGAAGAATCTTATAAACTGTACTTCTATTCAACTTTGTTTCTTCTGCAATCTTAGAAGGATATGCACCGCCATGCTCTAGTAGGGCAGAGTAAACGATAGATTCTTTATCCGTCAGCCCGGTCTTTTCTAGGCGAGCTTGTAATTGGTCAATTTCTAACATGATTATATTATCGCAGGAGGCCTAATTTCTGTCAATTTTTACGAACAAAAGCCAGCGGAAGGCTAAAATATAGCCTAAAATATGAATATTTATGATACATGTTGATAACATGATTACACAAAACTAATATACGTGTCATAATCTTAACATAACTCAAGGGGGTTATTTATAAATTAAATTACTTACTTAAAATATGAAAAAGAAAATTATTATAGGAATTGTCGTTATAGTAGCCATTCTGTTGATGTCCACACTTTCTGGTGTATTCAGTAAAAAGTCTGATACAAATGAACCTGTTAAAATTGGTCTGTCTCTTCCGTTAACTGGTGGAGCTGCTTTTCTAGGTGAGTCTGCAAAACAAGCTGCTGAGCTAGCTTTGAAAGACGCAGGAAATACAAAATATAATTACAGTCTTGTGTTTGAAGATGATGCTTTCAATCCAACAAAAACTGTAACAGCTATTACAAAGTTTATTAATGTAGATAAGGTTTGGTCAATAATTACTTTCGGATCTGGTACAAGTAACGCATCAGCCCCTGTAAATGAGAATGCAAAAATACCAAGATTTGGTCTTGCTTCTGATCCAACTTCTGCGATAGGGGAATACAACTTTATACACTGGACTCCAGCGTATAAAGAAGGTGATTTGTTAGTTAAAGAAATAGATAAAAGAGCTCATAAAACAGTTGCTATCGTAGACGCAAATCATCCAGGTACAATGGCAGTTTCTGGTGGCATTAAAAAAGCACTAGAAACTTCTAATGTTAAATTGACTTCATATAATTTAACAAATGTTGGTGATAAAGATTTCAGAACATTGATTACAAAACTTAAGGGTGAAAATCCAGAAATAGTTGCACTAGTTTTGTTTTCACCAGAAATAGAGTTGTTTACAAAACAAGCGAAGGATTTAGGTGCTAAGTTTAAGATTACATCTGCTGAGTCATTTGAGTGGAGTAACGAGCCTGAGCTTTATGAAGGGATGTGGTTTGTTGGAGACTCTGTTGTTCCTCAAGAGTTTACAGATAAGTTTGTAAAAACTTATGGTCATACTCCAAAACCTGGATCGGCTTATGTTTATGACTTGGTTACTCTTATGATTAAGTCTCAAGAGAATTCTAAAAATAAGTTGTCATCTGAGGATTTTGCTAAGATGCTAAACAAAGACGGTGAATACAATTCTGTTTTGTTTGGAAAGACTAAGATTGATAAGGATGGTCTGTTTATAACAGAAGCATCTGTTAAGGTTATGAAGAATAAGCAAGCGGAGTTTGTGAAATAATAGATTCATGTATTAAAAGATAAAAGGCGGGCATGAAAGTGCTCGTTTTTTGTTTGGTAAATTATCTACATCTTTTGATTGACAAAAAATAAAAAAGGAATAATATATTAGGTATCAGATGTTACCGCCGTCCTTCACAGGGCGGCGGGTCTTTTTTTGTATAAAGTGTTCTTGGATTACATATTTTCTAAAGAGGTGTGTACTTTTGTCTTGTGATTTGTGGTAAAATATACGAATATGGAAAATAATAATTCAAATGAAATGGATAATAGTTCAATTATTAGAATGACTGCGGCTATAATGAATAAAAGTGTTCAATCCGTCAGGCATTTTGATAGTCAGGCTAATATATTAATTGGTATAAGCATGGCTATATTTGCATTTTCAGCAACTCAAATTAAAAGTTCTGGCGATAATACTGTATTTGGTATACTGGCTTTTTTTGCTGGTCTTTCTGCGATAGTGAGTATCTATTCTATATATCCACCAAGAAACAATAAAAATAAAGAGCATAACCTAATATCTAACGGTAACATTGTAAATTTTGATTCTTCAGAAGAGTATGCAAATAAGCTGTTGGAAACTCTTAAGGATAGAGATAAGACGGTAAAAAATGTAGCTAGTTATATTTTTGGGATATATAAATTTTATTACACTCCAAAGAGAAAACTATTTTTATTAGCCAGAAATATTTTAGTTTTAGGGATTATAGCATCCTCTATTGCATTGGTGTTGAAGTAATTAGATCTTCTCAAATAACAATTTAAAAAGCTTCTTTTGAAATTCTGCAAATTTAGGGTGATTGATTGTGATTACGGATTGAGAATCATAATCAACTATCGCTACCTTGTCTCCATATACCACTTGCCCAATGTTATATTCAAATAGTCCACAAGAATCTGGTAATACCTTAACTCTAGAACCAAGCCTTACCTTGTCCTTCTTTGAAGACTTGTTTGTGATAATCATACTCTCAAGACCCTTCTTGTCTCGTAATTCTCTGTATCCTTTTGGAAGAAACTTCTCACGATTGGAATTTTGCACAGACATGTACCTATAATACTCCGCATCTTTATCTAATGTGTTTGGTATATCCATATATGAATCCTGAATAGCTTGTTTTCCTTCACTGTAGGTAATTTTTGGTTTATTCTTTTGTCCTAATTCATATAGGTTATGTAAATCTTCTACATCATTAAAGAAGTTTTTTTCTAATTCTCTAAAAATATATTCCAGCTTTTCTGGTGACTCAGCAATGTAAAGAGTTCTTTTTCCTTTAGGGGAAATAGTTACTAGATTTTTATTCTTTAAGGACTCAAGTGATTTATAAACTATTGGTCTGTGAATATCTATCTTCTTTTCAATGTCAGTAGGGGAGGAAGCTCCGTTTTCTAGCAAAAACAAATAAGTCTTTTCTTCATTTTGGTCTAAGCCAAGGTTTTTTAATATTGGATAATTCATATATTTATTTAAATTGTAACTATTTATTACACTATAATTATAACAGCACATCCTTGAATGTCAATATATATTGGGAAATATGGGTATTCTATTACATTTAAGCTCTATTTCTCAACACAATATGTAATTTAGGAATATATTTATGTCAGAACCTGGTGATAAAGCACACCAAGTAGAAAGGAATAAATATGAGTAATATAAGAGAAAAACTGAAGAAGATTGATGATTTGATGAAGCAATGTCTCAAAGAAGACCGCCGAATTGATGATCATCGGCTTGCAGGGGATCTTTACTGTCAGGCAATGGAAGAGGCAAAAAAGATTGGCCCTGGTATGGAATCAATTGTTAGGGATGTAAGGTTCAATGGCGGACGTATGCCTAACTATGATGATGATTATTGATTGACACTCGGTTTGGAAGTTTCTCCTAAAACTTCCACTGTTGCAAGATGTGTATCTTGCCTGATGAGTCTGAAAAGACGAAACAGAAACATGGTCATTAAAACAAGTAGAGAAAAATTATGTGCCAAAGAATAATTGTTCCACGTCTTCAAATTGGTGGAATTAGCGGACGTCAACTTCAAGAAAAGGCTGTTAATAAATATCCAAACATTGCAAGACATTTTTTACCTGGACAAGTTCCTCAGATTGAAACCGTTGAGCTTGTTGGGTTGAGGTGCTGTAAATACAAACTCACCGGTGTAGTGCCTTGCAAGGAGTTCTTTGACTTAGCGCTTGCTGATGGCTTTGATCTTTGTCCATCTTACTTGCCATTTCATTACGTCATTCAGGAGGGGTTGGGAAATGAAGAATGTTTTGTCTTTGCATCTGAGTCTAGAAGGGCACAACAGCCTGGACAAGAAAGGTCTGTAAGTAACGTCTTTCTTGCGGTTCACCATTTCCATGGTTTCGATTACGCAATGAATGTCCCATACGGTAGCGGTATTGAGTTTGCGTTTATTCGCAGGCTTCAATGATTAACTGGTATCTACTGTAATCGGTTTGGAAGTTTCTCCTAAAACTTCCACTGTCGCAAGATATGTATCTTGCCTGATGAGTCCAAAAGGACGAAACAGAAACCAGATCTTTAAAACAAAAGTAGAAAGTATAGAAAAATGAAAAACAATATCAAAAATATTGCGATAGTTGATGATACTCCAGAAAATCTCAAAGCAGCAGTTATTGCTATTAATGAATTTCTACCAAACGCCAACATATCAACTTTTAATTCCGCAGCTGATTTCTTCAATGAGGTCGGAAATGATTGTCCAAAATTTGATTTTGTCATTTCTGACATGAATATGGAGGAAAAACATTCTGGGTTCAAGGTAGCTTGCCTGTGTTGGAGCTGGATGGTTCCAACCATTATCGTAAGTGGAGGGTTTGGCCATGGAAAGGAATGCGTGAGTGTCGGAGATATCGGTAAGATTTTTTACGGCACAAAGGAAGATGTTGCTATCTGGAAAAGTATTCTCAAACAAGTTTTTACTGGAGGTGAAGAAAATCCGATAATTCTTACTTTGATGATTGGAAAGAAGTCCAAGCCTTGTGAAGTATTTGGTGAAATCGGGGGATATTCATCTTCTAAGTATTGTTGGCACTAGATTTTTCAAATCGGTTTGGAAGTTTCTCCTAAAACTTCCACTGTCGCAAGATGTGTATCTTGCCTGATGAGTCTAAAAGGACGAAACAAATTGACATATTTTCGAGGGGTAAAATTAAACAAATATATAAATAATATGAATAAAAAAATAATAATTGGAATAGTGATAATCATTTTGATTGTCTTGGGAGTTTGGGTCAGTAACAAGAATCAAAACAATTTATCTGCAATTAATGAAATAAAAATTGGTAGCATCTTGATTGAATCAGGGGACGGTGCTTCATGGGGAGAAGCTGCTAGAAATGGAATGGATTTGGCAATCAAAGAAATAAACGATCAAGGTGGAATACTTGGTAAGAAGGTTGTTGCCATACATGAAGATGATGCAGGAGACCCAGCTAAAACAGTTGGTGCGTTTAGAAAGCTAACTCAAACAGATGGTGTTAAATTTATCGTTGGTCCATCTTGGTCAAAGAACGGCGATCCTATAAAGGATTTAATTACTAATGAAATCGTCATTTCTCCAAGTCTTGGAAATGCTAACTTTAACGAAACAAGTAAATTCATATTCAACACATGGCCTCATGATTACATTCTTTCTGCAAAGCTTGCTGATTACGTGCTTGCTAAAGGTGTTAAAAACGTAGCGATACTTGGAGCTAATGAAGTTTGGTGTAAGGCGCAGACTATGGCTTTCAAGGAAAGATTTGAAAAATTGGGTGGTGTTGTGAGTTTTGTTTACGAACCAACAACAGATCAGAGAGACGTAAGAACAGATTTATTGAAACTTAAGCAAATAAAAGATCTGCAAGCAATTGTTGTTACTTCAGATGGTTACGGATTAACCTCTGTATATGGAAAACAAATGAGAGATTTGGGGATTAAGATGCCAACATATTCCATAACACTAGATAATACAGTTATAAAGAATTGTGAGGGAACATGTAACGGTTGGGAGTTTTTAACCGCCCTTACTCCTAAAGCAGATTTCTCAGCAAAATATAAAAGTATTTACAATAGAGAAGTGGAAATTGGATCTGATTCAGCTTACGATGCTGTTATGTTGATTGCTAAAGGTATAAAGGAAACAAAGTCTCTGGACACAAACGTTGTGCAAAAATATCTTAATAACATTAAGACATATGACGGACAATCTGGTATTTTGAATTCCGATGGAAAGGGGGCTTTCACAAAAGATTTTAAGACAATGATCATTAAGTCTGGAATACCTGTAGAACTTAAATAAAAATAAGTAAAAATAAATAAAAATCATTCATTCCGGATGATTTTTATTGTATGATACAATTATATTATGACAACACAACAAAACATAAGCTCCTACGACGCCAGATTTTCAAGTATTCTAGGAGGGGCAGAATACGATGAATTATTACTTGCACTAGATTGGTATAATGAATTTGAATCACAAACCGGTTTGGCTTTAAAAAAATATCTTCAAAATCATTGTATTGATGCAACAGAGATTAAAGTATTAGAGGCTGGCCCTGGAACTGGAATAACAACTCTTGAATTAATTAAAGCAGATCCTAGAGTCAAGGTTGTTGCTGTTGATAATGAACCTAAAATGCTTGATGTTGTTAAAGGAAGATTTGCAACAATAGAAGAATTAAAAAGTAGGGTTGAATTTGTTATGGCCGATATCTTAGCCTTTCTTGAATCATGCCTAGACGAGAGTTTTGACGTATTTGCATCTGTATATACATTACATAACTTCACTCCAGATTTCAGAAATAAAGTTATTGAACTTATTTCCAAAAAATTAAAAAAGGGTGGTGTGTTTATTAACGGCGACAAATATGCTGAAGATGATGAGGAAGCACATAAGAAAGATTTAGATGGGGAATTAAAAAGCTATGATAAATTTGATGACGTTGCTGATGAAGTTTCAAAGACAGAGGGTTTGGTTAGAGCGGATCACTTTAGACAGGTAAGAGAAGAGTGGATAAATCACATGTGGGAAGATGAAAAGGTTAAGATAACAGTTAATGAGCAAATAGAAATGTTTGAAAAACTTGGTTTTACAGATGTTGAATGGGGAAAGAGATATGATCTAGTGATTACAGTGAGTGCGGTGAAGGTTTAATTAGCTGTTCAGTAAATTAAAATACCCAACATCATACAAAATGTTGGGTATTTTATGTTGCCTCTTTTGCTACTTCGCTGAACCCCACAAATAGTCAAAGTTCTTATTAAATGACTCAACAATGATTGGGTGCTTAATACTAATTGCAACTGGATTATCTGAAATGATGGAGATGAGAACCTCATGCGGGGTTGTGTCTATTGCCCAGGGTCCAAAGTATTTGGAGGGGAGGGTTTTTATATCGTAAATATTTATTCCAGCTCTTTCTTTCTTGAATAACCCCTGAAGTTCCTTTTGCATTAACACCTTTGCAACACCACCTCGCTCTTGTATGCCTTTATCAAGATTAACGAAGAACTTTCTGAAATCATATTGTTTTTCATATTCTGTATTATATGAAATTATTTTAACTTGATCTTTATTATTAACTTTCTTTGTAAATTCTTCAAACGCTCTTTTGAATCCGTAATTACCTTCATAGACATTTATCATATTTCTATCGCGCTGTGCAGAAGTAATTTCTCCTAACATCTCAGAGATTGCTTTTAAATCTCCAATGTCATTTTGTAATTGATTGATTTGTCTCTCGGGTGTTTCTGGATTATAGAATTTTATATTGTTTATTACCTCATAAGAAATGAACCCCTTGTTTGTTAGGGAAGAGACCGCTTCATAAAATGCAGAGCTGGCTACTTTTGTATGTTTAATAATTGGTCCGGATTTTGATCGACCGTTCTTTAATAGATATTCATAAATCAAAACTTCATTATTAGTAAATCCTTGTCTCTTTAAGATTGTACCTATGTTCTTCTCCAGAAGTGGAGAGTTTGTTTTATTTTCCATACCCAATATAATACAACAACATTAATAATTAAACAATAGTATTCATGAAAAAAATAAATATTATAGCCGCAATTGTATTAATAGGGGTTTTGGGAGGGTATTTGTACCTCTCTGGTAATAAAGGTGAAATGGAGGGTAAGGTCATCAAGGTGGGGCAAATATCGGCTTTAAGTGGCTTTGGATCAGACGTCGGCCAAGAAGAGCGAAATGGAGCCTTGCTTGCAGTTGAATATATCAATAAAAATGGTGGGGTAGAGGGGAGAAAAATTGAGATGATAAGTGAAGATGTATCAATTGATAAATTGAAGGTCACTTCATCAGCAATACAAAAACTTGTGAATGTTGATAAGGTCTTAGCAATAGTTGGTCCACAATGGGATGACTCTGCATCAATTGCGGTTCCGTTATCATTGGACTTAAAAATTCCAATAATCAGTCCCAACTCATCTCCTCAAGTTGAAGAAAAAGTTTCTTCTCCATATTTCTTTGGAACATTTTACTCTGATGAAGTTGGAATCAAAACTATACTCAAATTTGCAAAAAAGAAGGGGTATAAAAGGGTTGCGATTGTGCAACCTGCTGGATTTGGATTTTGGAAATATACATCGGACCTGATGAAGAATCATGCAAAAGATTATGGTGTTGAAATTGTTAGTGAGGAGTATGGAAATGATTTAGCAAATACTGATTACAAGACTTTGATTGCAAAAGCAAAGCAGACAAAACCAGATGCTGTCTTTGGATCTTATGCAGATTTAGAATGCTTGCTCATTCAACAAGCAAAGAATCAGGGATTAAACGTTCCACTTCTTTCAACAGAATCTGCTGGAACACCTAAAGCATTGGCAAATTGTACAGGAACTCTTGAAGGTTCACTATATTACAGTACACCAGGACAAGATTCTAAATATGCAGAATTTGAAAAAGCTTATATAGCACGATTTGGCTCCAAACCACTTTCGCCAAGTGCCGTCACATCATACGATGCAATGCTTGTTACAGTTGAGGCGATGAGGAAGACGGTGGTTAGTGGTAGGGAATTGAGTAGGGAAGGAATAATGAATGAGATTACAAAAATAAAATTTACCAAAGGATCTTCAATGCCGGAGATTGTCTTTGATAAGATGGGTTTTGTGATCACCAAGGATGATGCGTTTGTTTTGAAGGGGGTTAGGGGTGGAGAGTTTGTGGAAGCAAAATAAAATAATCAAATCAAAAGCCGCCCAGATTGCGCTGGGCGGTTTTGATGAATCTCCTCTCCGTATTTTACTCCTCAACCGTAATCTTGAAATTAGCCAAGGTAACCCCGTAACGAATCTTCATGATTTTCAGGAATCCCTCCGTGCTGATCTCAGGGTTGAAGTGTTGTCGTAGTAGATCCTTCTCTTCATCCAGACTGGCGACAGAGCCTGTTGCCCAGATTTTGAAAATATCCTCAGCGGCACCTTGGGTCTCAATCTTGTTGGGGTAGCAGACAAAGTATTTGCCGTTTTCCCCTAAGACAGCGTGAATGATTGAAGGCTTTGGAATTGCTAAGGTGGAGACTGTATCATTGCTAAGCTCCATCTCAAAATGAGTGCCGTCTGGATACAAATCCGATCTGGCGTGGCGGTAGAGTGCATTCCCACTCACAAGCCGGTCATTTGTGGTATGGCTCTCGTGGAGTGTGACAGTCAGTTCGTAAGGGTGGCAACGGGGGATGGTTACAATTGCTGTGAGTTTAACTTTCATTTCTGTATTGGTTTGGTGCTTGGTTTGTTGTCAAAGATAGAGATTCATCAATTGCCGTTGTGGCTAGGGAACTCTACTGAGATTTTAGAACATAACTATAAATATGTCAAATATATGCTTGACATATGCGTATTGTCTGATATTATACTGCAGATATAGATCTTTAAAAACGTTGTGCTTGTTAGTCATAATTAAAGATTTAAAGCTTATGTATCTTTAGATCCTTGCTTATGGCTAACAACACCAGCACCAACGGCATCACGGCCAAAATCGTGAAAGTGGGCAGCTTAATCTGTCTATTCGCCCTTGCAGGATTCATCGCCTGCACCTTCACTTCCTGTGGTCAAAAGCAGGGAGGCAAGGAAGCCTCGGTCGTTAAGCGCGACCTGGTGTGGAAGGAGGTCTCGGTTCCGGCCGAGATCAAGATCCACTCCATTGCGGCGGACAAAGAGGTTCTCCTCACCGCCGCACCGTGGCGCGGGAGGCCGATGACCTCCTATGACCTCAGCTATCTGGTCGGCCCTGGGCCGGTCACGCTCTTCCTAGAGGGGCAGGGGTCGCGAGGGGATAATGTCACCCTCATCCGATACTTTGAGAGGCAAGTCCTCTCAAGCGGAGAAATCCGCACCGTCCCATGGCGGAAGTTCGGAATCAGGAGTGTTGCGCGTCATAACGGCGCGTAGCCCCAGTTGTCTCATAGTGGTATTCTCCACTCGGTTGAATGGCCGTGGGTTCAATTCCCTAAATCATAAAATAGCCTCTGCGTGAAAACGTGGGGCTTTTTCTTTTGTTTTTTTTGCAAAACTAAAACATCTTATCCATCAACACACATTCTTGATGTTCCACATCGTATGGATTTTGGTATATACTATATTGGTATGAACAAGAGAGCTGTATCTAAAAAATACGTGGCAAATAAAAAATCACATACACCTTCTGAGTATAAGATGACGAAACATTTGGAGTCTATAATAAAAGCTACCAACTTAGAAAAGAAATCAGATAAATCTCCTACGTTCAAAAACTCAAAAGATGCAATAAGATGGTTAAACTCTATAAAATAAAATTATCTAAAATTTATCATCTATCCCAACTCCACCAACTTCCTTGCAATCTTTTCATTCTGGTCATACTTTTTCAACATATACTTTGTTGATTTGAACATCTCAATTAACAAATCAAAGACATCTTTGTTCTCAATAATGATGGCAAAATCTTCATACCAGTTAACTATTGCTATCTTTTTATCATCATAAAAATATATTTCAGCTTTAGTATCATTAAGAAATCCCTCTGGTAGTTTTGAAGTATCTGCTGATCTTCCTGAAAAACTATCAAGAAGTCTCTTTTTATCAGACGGGGAGAGTGACTGAACCATACTCTCTGTTCCTCTCTCATGAATTATTCCTTCAACAATTAGTTTTGATGATTTAACTTTTTTATTAAATTCAATTATATCTTCTAATCTATTTTCTGTTATCGCGCCAACAATGGATGCCTCAGGTTGAATTCCATAAAACCTACTATGTGGTGGTAACTTTTCTATATCTCTAAAAACATTAACCGCTTGGTTTTTTCCATTGTAAAAATATACTTTTGTTTTTGGAGAAATTTTCTTAATAAAATTATCTTCAGTATTAGAGGTGTCGCCTGTCTCTTTTTCATCCTCATCTAATTTATGCTTCTCAAATAAATCATCAATTGTCTCTTTGTATGTATTTCTCCAGTATGTCTTTTTGTTTCTTCTGAAAGATTCAATAAAGCCACGATCCACAAGATGGGGTAGGGCATAGTATAGGGAGGTTCTAGGTATGTCGGTATATACAGCGAGATCTTGAATTATAAGTTCTTTCTCCTTCAGAGCCTTTAGGATTGTAACTTCATAATCAGTTAAACCAAGTATTTTTACCAAGTCTTTGGTTAATTTCATGCCTTAACTATACCACTTTGTCGGAAATTCCGTCAAGCGATAGGGAGTATATGGCTGTAAACATAGATTAAAATGGGGGTAGTTTTGGAAAATACCATATTTTACAACACCCTATAATTGTTACATAATTTAGTTATTAAAAATTAATCAATCAGAGTCTCGCCATATGGACGGAGGCGCGACATGATTTCGCAAAATCACATGAAAAACAAAAAAATAATTATTGCGGTTGTGGTTCTGATACTGATTGTTGTGGGAGCTGTATCATACAGTAACGGCAACAAGCCGGTAACAAACAATAAAATAAAGGTTGGAGTTGTTATACCACTTTCAGGACAATACGCATCGTTTGGTGAAAGTGTAAAAAATTCAATGGAGATGAGTTTGAAGGATTTACAAAATAATAATATAGAAATTATATTTGAAGATGGTCAATTCGATTCAGCAAAAGGACTTTCTGCATACAACAAATTACAATCAGTTGATAATGTGGATATTGTTGTGGGTCTTGATAGCCCAACACTTGAGGTTCTTAAACCAAAGATTAATCAAACAGATGAATTGATGTTGACGGTTGGTAATGAATCTACGGTTGAGAAAGACAATGTCTTTGAAGTGATTCCTTGGGCAACGGAGTTGTTTAAGACATTAGGAAAAGAAGTTTCTGGAAAGTATAAAAAGGTTGCGATTGTTTATGCATCAGACTCACAGCTCTTCATGACAAACAAGAATATGATGATTCAAGGACTAAGTAATCAAGAATATATTGAGGTACCTGTGTCATCAAACTCAGACGTTAGAACAGAAGTTTCAAAGATGCTCGATCAAGGAGTCGATTCATACACAGTTTTCTTGGGAGTTGATCAAGGTGTTAAGTTTATCAATGAGGTCAACAAGCAATCAAAAGGTGTGAAGCCTCAAATAATTTGCGATGGAAACATTGAGCTTTCAATTGGTGACTATCTTAAAAAAGGTTTGACTAACAGTGCTTTTGAAGGATGTCTATCAACAATGATTGCTGATAACACAAGTAAAGATTATCTACAAAGATACAAGGCGGCCTACAATTCAGAACCAAACTTCCTTGGAGTTTATGGGTATGATGCGGTGCAAGTTATCGGAAAGGTTCTTGCTGGCAAAGATAAAAAAGATTGGAAGGCTACACTTGAGAAAGATGGACTATCAATTGAAGGAATGTCTGGAAAGATAACCTTTGATAAGACTGGTTCAAGGACACTTGTAAGTGAGCTACATATCTTTAAGGATGGAAAGTTTGTGAAGTTTGAGAGATGATAGGGAGTAATAGAATTATTATTTACTTCTACATTATAAAAATAAAACAAATCGGTAACCATATAAGGCTACCGATTTCTTTTACTGTTGAATTTATCAAATAAATCACTGTTTAGTTTTAATCAATGATCCGATTGCTCCGCTTATAAAGATAACAATCATTGACCCGAATATTGCAAAAATTTGAATAGGATTTTCGCCACATCCACTACCACTTTGACTACACAATGAAAATGTACCCATGATTATAATTACTGAGATGGCGATTCCTATAATGAAACCTTCTTTTGTTTTATTCATTAAATTTATTATATCAAATGATTTATTTGTTTACGAATTATTTATTCCAACGTCTTCCAAATATATTTAAACAATTTTGTTAGCATGTCTGAAACGATGGGAGATTCGATAACTATTGAATAGACTTCCTTCTCATGAAAGGAAAAGAATAGAACTAGTCCATCACATATATCTACTGCACCAGTGAAGGAAAAATCTTTTGGCATCACTCGAGTCTCTCTGTGCTGATCGGTTAAATAATCTTTATCCATTGAAGTTCCAAATGGAACGATAAGTTGGGTAAAAGCATTTGTTGCTTTGTTTTTTCTTTCTCGCCACTCCTTAAAAAAAACTGGAAATTGTTTTGTTAGCATATTGTCTGTATATGCATAGATGATTGGAGTTTTGTTTGTCTTTAGATTGTCTAATAACATTTCAAATGCGTGTTTAACACCTTCTTTCCCAAAATAAAGCTTTGCTTTGGGATAAATGGATTTGGAATCAAACATACTCAGCATTTCAGGCATTGCCTCTTTTAGCGCCTCTTGTTTCTTTTGTATTAAATCATTTAGTCTTTCAGGACTTTCAGCAGAGAAGTATTTAACGCCATTTTTAATCCAGCTTGATACAAATCCTTGCTTTCTCAGTGATTCGAGAATTTTGTATACAGTAGTTCTTGGTAATCCTATTTCCGTAGCTATCTTATAAACAGGTAAATCCTTGTTTGATAATAGGAAGATATATATTTTAATTTCTCTTGAATCAAATCCAAATAATTCAAGGTTTTTTGCTAAATTGGTCATGCTAATATTCTGTCACAAAACGGGACAACAGTAAACGAGTGTTTAAAGCCTAATCTTAAGCTCTAAATGCAAAATAGAAATATATCATTAAAATTACTGACAGCAATATAAAAGTGTCTTATAATTTACATAGTTAAATATTAAATAAACGCAGTGGGTGATTCATTAGAATCGTCCTGCTGAATAAAATATGAAAAAAATAATTAAAATAATTTCAGTTGTTGTGGTCATTGTTATAATAGTCTTTATGATCAGTAAATCAACTATAAATGATAATGGAATAAAAGTTGGTGTTGTATTGCCACTTACAGGTCCTGTCTCAGCGGTTGGGGAAGATTATAAAAGGGGAATGGATATGGCCGCAGAAGATTATGGAGTTAAATTGAATTATCAAGATGGAAAAGCAAATCCTACTGATAGTTTAAATGCAGCTCTTCAATTATACAATGATGGTAATAATATAATCATGACAGCGTTTAGAGGTGCAAGTATTTCTGTCGCATCAAATTTTAAAAACAAAGACGATGTAATTGTTTTCTCTACAACCGCTACATCTGATGTTAAACCAATAGGTAGTTATGGAAAGAATTTCTTTGCAATAGGTGCTGAAATGATACAAAACGGTTTTGCAGATGGTACAAATGCAAGTAAACAATGCTCTAAGGTTGTTACTTTAACTGAAAATACAGACGGTGGTTTGGATAAAGTTAAAGGTTTTACACAGGCTTTAGGGGTGGATAAGATTGTAATGAATGATACTTTCTTAACAGATAAAAATGACTTTAAAGATGTTGTTACTAAAGTTAAGTCACATAATCCAGATTGTATATTTATTGAAATAAAAAGTAATTACTTTAAAGGATTCATGAATCAAATGATTGAGCAAGGAATCTCTCCAAAGGTTTACACAACATCATATTCAGTAAACAAGGATGTTGCAAACAGTTTGAGTGATAATCAGAAAAAGCTAGTTGTATTTTCTTCAACATCTATTTATCCAGATAAAACTTTTACTAATAGATATTTTGCTAAATATAACAGATACCCAAATGATTTTGCTTTGGTTGGATATGAAATGGTAAAGATGATGTATGAGAACCAGAAAGAATGTTCTAAAAATACTGTGAAGTGTGTATCTGATAAATTAAGGCAAGTACGCGACAGAGGAACATATGTTGGTAAAATAAGTATTGATAATAATCAGGAAATAAAGTTGAGAGACAATACTCTATTTAAGATTGTTGGTGCTGAGTTTGAGGTTGTGAAGTAATAAACTTCTACTAGATCAATGACAAAACCCCGAGATGTCTCGGGGTTTTGTCATTGTGTTGGTGACATAAACTAATCAAGTGTTTTATATACCAGACTCTCTTCTTAATGAATTCTTCGCTTCCACAGAAAATCCGTGAGACAGAGAGTGTGCTAATAAACGTTTTCCTATAATTTTATCATCATATGTAGTATATACTTCATATGTGACTTCTTTTGACTCACTTTCATCTTTACCACTAAAAGATTTTAGATGATCAAGATTAAGTTGGTTTCTGATTACTGCGATATAGCGATTCGCATCGTTTACATCATTTTGCTGCATCTTCTTAATCTCATCTTCACATTCATCTATGGCTTGAATTATATACTTTATTCGTTGAGCATCTAAGGCATCCTTGTTGGGCCTATTCTCCTCAGAGTTTAAAACTCTTGGTTTAATTTCAGTATTGTCTCTACCGAGAAAATCTTTATCAAAATTAATCATATTTTTATATTTTACTTTTAACTTTGAGATTATACCATACTTTTCAATGACTCAATAAAGGGGATTAGTTAAAAGGCAATCTCTCCACCACCTTCATTTCTCCTCCTTCAACTTTCTTAATTGTTAGGTTTGGAATTACCACACCTTTACTATCAAACTTAAGTTGACCACTTGCTCCTGCCTTGTCAGTCTCCTTAAGACTTGAAATCCAAGCGCCTTTATCTTTGTTGTAATTCTCCATGTATACCATGAAGGCATCATATCCAAAGTCTGATGTGAATCCAGGATCCTTTCCAATCACCGCCTTGTATTCGCTAATAAACTTTTGATTTGCTTCAGCTTCAGGAACAATTGTTATTGCGCCGTTTATCTTATTCAAATCTCCAAGTTGATCTTTGTAATACTGAATACCTGTATTGATTTGAATGTCATAAATCAATTGAGTATTTTTTGGAATGAGCTGTAATAGTTCCTTTGTAAGTATTGCACCATTCTCAGGTGTCATGAAGAAGACAATTGCTGTCGGCTTCAATCCCGCAATCTTTGCAGCATCAGTTTTAAGCGCTTCTTTGTCAGATGATGCTGTTACTTCTGTGAACTTATCGCCATAATTCTTTTCAAAATCTTTTGCCATTGAATCTTGTGCAGAATCTATTGAACGAACAATTACGAGATTACTTTTATCAAAATCAGTCTTCTTGAGATAGTCAGCGTACTTGTTCCAAACCCCATCATTTCTGAGGGTGATTTGAAATACGTTGTCATCTAGTGAATTGTTTGCCTGAAAGAATCCCATCATGATTGGGTAGGGAAGAGTTTGACTGGGAGTATAAATTGCATCCATTGTACTTGTGAATGTATTTATCATTCCATCAACCTTATCAACCTCACTCAGCTTCTTGAAAGCGCTAAGTCCTTTGGTTGCCTCACCTCCATCATTTTCAATTACGAGTTCAACTGTATTTCCAGTTTTCTTCTCGTATGCAACTTTTGCGGTTTTGATTCCATTGACGAAGTTTTCACCAACAGCACCAAAGTCGCCAGATAGGGGAGCGATAACCCCAATCTTTAGAGTTTCTGGATTATGCGCGGTATTTCTGTTGTTAAAACCTATTGCCGCGATAATTACGATGACTATGATCGCCAGTATTCCAATATTTTTTTTATTCATAATTTTTAATTTATTCCGCTTTTGTATCGCGGTTTGGTTAATTGATAATGGGTTAATTATAGGGGATTGATTTGACATGGTCTATAAAAATGTGTCATTAAGATTATTTTACATAATTACGGCTTTACAAGGCTGTATTTTATTATATACAATTGACTAAAAATTAGTTATTTGATATATTTAACATATGAATTGGTATAGTAAAACATTCAAAATACTTGGATTGACCGAGACTGAAATTGAGGTGCTTAAGGCCTTGGACCTAGCAAAGAGCCCTCAGGATATCAAAAGACTCACGGGATTATCTCGTACGGGTATTTTATATGTACTGGAGAAGTTGATGGACAAGGGTCTTGTTGAGTGTGTTAAGGTTGGAAAAAGATCTGTCTATATTGCGATTGGTAAAAAAGAATTATCATCAAAGTTTAAAGATGTGTTTGATGAAATTAATATTGAATCAAAAAGTTCTGGAGAACTCCGTGGTGCAAGAATTAAAACGTCCAAAGAAAATGAGTTTATTATTCACGTTGGTGCCAAGGAAATTGTTCCGGCGTATCAAAGAATTGCATCGGTAAATAAGAATGAACGTATTAAAGCAATTCAACACCACAAGTCATGGCTTGAACTGCAAGATAAGGTTAGCAAGGACCAGCTGGTTGATTTCAATAGATCTATTGTTAAGAATCATTTAATATTGGATGGAATGCTTAATGAATCTGCTTATGACTCATATTTGCAAGAAATAAAGAAAGACCCAAGAAAAAATAAAGAAACGGTGGAGAGTTTGAGCGGTAGAATGGCAGACTATACGGTTTTTCCAAATAATTTCTTCAATCACAATTGTGAGGTTTGGCTATTTAAAAACACTGCGCTACTCATAAACTGGCATGAGGAGGTTGCAATTGAAATTACGAACAAGAGTATGGCGTTATTTCTCTCTGATATGTTTGAGTTTGTTAAGATGGGTGGTAGGAAAATTGATCACAATAAGGCAATACGAGGGGTGATGGAGAGGGTTTAGGTCTTTGTATATAAAATATTTAGGAATTCTTTATATAATCTTTATAGAAACTTTAAGACTGTTTGTTATAGTTTTAAAACATTGTAAATTTGTTTTAGTATAATTTCCAGATTGACAATGGCTATACTATGTATATACTTGATAATATGAATACTAAGATTAAAAAATGGGGCAATAGTTTTGGGGTAAGAATTCCAAAGAATT
>CAIPFZ010000026.1 GCA_903864515.1 uncultured bacterium | reverse complement strand
TCTTTTTAATCATTAAAAATGTCTAACTCGTGGTAATAATGGAGCAGAATATACCAATGTAAAAAATATCATTTGACGATCAAGATGTCTTCTGTTTTGTAATTTCACCATTTCTAAGTCATTACGAGCTATTACTATATTTTCTCTATAACTTTCAAAAACTGCTAATCGTGCTCGAGTTTCAATTTCCTTTTTTTTCATAATTACCATTATAACTAATTTGAGAGACGGACGATATTAACAGGAAGTAAAAATTACAATCTAATTATGCCATGTTTTGGGATGGATAAGAAGATAAAAAGAATTGGTGTAAAATATGGACATGGTAAGAACACAGAAAGAACAGAAAACCGTAAACTATTATGACCAACAAGCCAGACAATGGGCTTCAGAACATGGTGGGCAAGAGGAAAGATCATATTGGGAGAAACAAATGTTTCAATTTAAGGAGCTACTACCTAATGGAAAAATTATAGAGATAGGTTCTGGTGCAGGAAAAGATGCAAAGGCTTTAATTGCAATGGGTTATGAATATACTGGCACCGATGCTTCTATTGGTTTAATTGAGGTGGCACAAGCGAAAAATCCAAATACTGTTTTTATGAACCAAGCGGTTGAAGATTTAAATTTTCCTGCCGGTATTTTTGATGGTTTTTGGACAGCGGCAACCCTATTACATATACCTAAAGATCAAATAGACAATGTTTTACAAAAAATTAAAAGTATTTGCAAAAAAGATGCAATTGGGTTTATCTCTTTAAAAGAAGGACAAGGTGAGCAAGAAGATATTAATACGGGAAGGTGGTTTGCATATTATTCAGCGGAAGAATTCATAGGCGTATTGGAGAGGAATGATTTTGAAGTGGTTGATTTTGAAATTAGAGAAGAGACAAGAGCTGGTCAACCCAACTGGTTAGCTTTCTTTGTGAAACAACAATAAATACCTATATTTAGGCCTATTCCATAGTGAGAGACGGACGATATTAACAGGAAGTAAAGATTACAATCTAATTATGACATGTTTTGGGTTGGATAAGGACATCAGACGAATTTGTATAAAATCAAAAAGTATACAAAGCTAGTACTTTTTTCGCTTCACTTGGATGTAGTATCCAATCAACAAAATCATTATCCCTATACTTGCCAATATACTATTTCTCCATTTACTATTCTCTTTCATAAATTTATTACTTTTTGTTCCAAGTGTGTCTTTTATCTCGGCTGAATCACTCTTTGATTCATTATTAGTGTCAATAAATGGAGTTGAAACATTAGTACCTAAAACACCAGCAATAAAGTCATCAGGAATTTCGTTAACATATCCACCATATACAACAATTGATGATTCGTTTGAAAAATCACCCGGCATACAATTATTACCAGCCCGAACCTTGAAGAAGTATTTTGTTCCAGCAACCAAATTGTTTACAGTGTATGATGTTGTGTTTTGATCACCTACAAACGGGTTACCATAGAGCATTTCGCCTGATTTAGTACCAAATGCAATTAGGTAATAAGATACAGGATCTTTTGCTTTTGACCATGTAAGAGTAACCTTGTTTGGTTCATTTTGAGTTATTGAAGTAATAACCGGTGCACTACCAGGCTTTTGATCAGAACATACACTAGAGTTATTACTTGATGAGGATGATGAAGATGATGAACCTGAATTGTTGTTAGATTCGGTACTTTTAGTTGTTAAGCTTTTCTCTTCTCCAACAACTTCTGGAGATCCATGTGAAACAACACGATAATAATATACAGTTCCTGCTGTAAGCCCACTAATTGTTACGGAATGTGAGGTAACTTTGATAGTTGAATCAGTTTCAACAGTAGAATTTGCATAGCCATAATTTGGTGCCGATCCAAGTATTAAATGAGGTACTGTATCGTATACAACTCTACTAGTACTAGGATGATCAGTTGTCCATGTGATAGTGGTGGTACTTTCAGTTGGTGTGCTATTATTTTCAGCAGATATAACAGGGGGCGGGTTAACAGTAATAGTAACAGTAGCAATTTCGCTGTCTGTGACACCATCATTGACCTTGTATGAAAAAGAATCTGAACCTGTATAACCTATTGAAGGTGTATATGTAATTTGATTACCTGTAACAGCTCCTAGCGCACCATTTGCAGTTCCGGTTACAATTAAATAAGTTAGAGCATCACCATCAATATCATTACCATATAGGCTAATAATTACTTCACCATCTTGACTTGCAACTACAGAGGAATTATTAGTTGTCGGTGCATCATTTACAGCATTTACAGTAATATTAACCGTTCCAGTATCAGTTAAGCTTCCATCAGAAACTGTGTAATCAAAGCTAGCTAAACCATTGAAGTTAGAATCAGGGGTAAACACTACATTATC
>CAIPFZ010000025.1 GCA_903864515.1 uncultured bacterium | reverse complement strand
ATTATAATATATATATGAAAACAGAATTGCCAAGTCAGTTTGATGTACATCCAGAAAAATTTGAATATGAATATTTTACACAAGCTAGTATTCAGAAGGATATCTACGCCTTTGCTGAGAATACTGTTGAATTCCTGGAAGGTTTAGGGGAGTGTAATGTATTGTTTTTTGATAGGTCCGCAAGAACGGCATATATAGTATTAGATGAATATTGGAATCTAAAGCATGATAATGATGATTTACCAAAACCAAAATTTTATTTCATAAACCCTCGTGGCTTTAAGGATAGACCTAGAGTTGATGTGATTCAGGAGATAGATAAAAGTCTATCCGGTCTTGATAAAGAAAAACCGTTAGTATTGGTGGATGTTTGTATACATACGGGTGATACAATGGAGACTGTCGGTAATTATTTATATACAGCAGGTTTTAAGAATATTAAGGTCGTTATTGCAAACACAAGGACTAATCATTCAGATATAAATTCAGAAATACCTAGTGTTAAATTAAACACATGTCATACTTTTGGTGACCCTTCTAGTTGGGGTAATATTATTAAGCAACAATCAGATAGTATTATTTCCCAAAAGAGAATCAAAAATCTAAAGAATCCTTCAGATAAAATTGAGCAGCATGAGGCAAACATGGTAAGAAAAGAGCTGAGACAAATCGTTAGAGAACGATTTGAAAAAAAATAGCCGTCCTATTTTTAAGCTTCAACCATCTTAAATTATAATACGAAAGAGACCGCGCTGAGAATTTCTCAGCGCGGCTTTGTTGTTTTTTTGATGGCGTAATACCGCTAGCCTTTTCTTGTAAATCGCTCGTCGTTACTGATTTGAACAAGAAGAGCTAGATTGCATATGGATATCGTGCCGTTGATAGCCTCTTTAACGGCAAAGGCATTTTTGTCACCAGGAATAAAAGAGAACTGGCTTTCCAGTAAGTTGAGCCATTCTAGAACATACACCACCCTTCTTGAAAAGGGTGTTATGTATCGCGCATCTTCTTCTTCTGGCCTTTTGAAATCACAATGCTTATCCATCGGAATCAAGGCTTTGATTTCATCACATGCCGCTTGCATCATTTTTATGTCTGGCAAACTTGCCTTCTTGTCTAATGTACAACATGCAGTTACGGCTTGTTGTAAGACTTCAAGCAATTTGATTATCTGGTCTTTGTTATATTGCATGGTTTTGGTTTCGTCTGAATTTTCTGGGTGTCTTTGAATCTGAATCTGGGAACCATTCCTAAATCCTCAACCATCATATTTTGTATTGAGAAAAAGTCAATCATTTCTTTGCTTCTTGCCTCAAAATACTCTATACTAGCAGTAACGGCGAAACGAGCCGGTTTTTGTCGTTCCGCGGCTAAGATATAAAATAAAAACATGACTAATTCAAAAAAAACTCCAGAAAATAACAATAAAAAGAAAGGCCTTAAAAGCCCTGTTGTTAGCGGTAAGGCCAAAAAGACGGCAGAGTTTTCTGTTAAAGCTGGCACATCCACTGCTGGCGCTCATATCGGCACTCTTGTTCATGATACACAACATGGTGCGCAGCACGGAACTACAAACAACCCCGCACTTTCTGGAGATATAATAAGCATAAGAGGGGCCAGAACTCACAACCTCAAGAATATCACTGTTGATATGCCAAGAAATAAGATGGTGGTTATCACCGGTCTTTCTGGTTCTGGAAAATCATCTCTGGCGTTTGATACAATTTTTGCAGAAGGGCAGAGAAGATATATTGAATCTCTTTCATCTTATGCTCGTCAATTCTTGCGTCAATTACAAAAGCCGGATGTTGATGAAATAATTGGACTTTCTCCTGCAATTTCAATTGATCAAAAATCAAGATCAAATAATCCACGTTCAACTGTTGCAACAATCACAGAAATTTATGACTACTTGCGTATTCTTTTTGCAAGAATTGGAAAACCACATTGTTTGACATGTGGAAGAGAAATCAAAAAACTTTCCAAAGAAGAAATTCTTTCAACAATTTTTAATACCGTTACTCAATCGTCAAAAATGGATGGTATTGCCGGTGGAGTTAATAAGGTGATGGGAGTTGATATTGATAAGGCGATGTTTAAAATCTATGCGCCTGTTGTAATTGGAAGAAAGGGGGAATATTATCAAATGCTTTACGATCTTTTGGGAAAAGGATATGAAGAAGTTAGAATTGATGGAGAGATAAAAAACCTGAGACATCAAATAATTCTTTCAAAAACAAAGAAGCATAATATTGATGTATTGGTTGATCAATTTTATATTTCAGAGATTGGTGATAACTCTGCAAGTTTCAGAGAGCGATTAAATGAAGCGGTGGAGAAAGCACTTCATGAAGCCGATGGATTAATTAGAATCATTAGTGATGCCGATGAGGCAATAGCGCATGGTGGAACGGCCGGCGGCACGGTTGGACCAGACGGCAAGAAAATAAAAGCAAAATCAAAAGGGGACGCGGCAGAGGCACAAGTTGGTCACCTTATTTCTTCAAAATTCATGTGTCCACATGATGGATTTTCATTCCCAGAAGTGGAACCTAGACTCTTCTCATTCAACTCTCCATATGGAGCGTGTCCTGAGTGTAATGGTTTGGGAACTCGTGAGTTTTTTATAAAAGACCCATGTCCCGTATGTAAAGGTGCGCGTCTTAGACCTGAAGCACTTTATGTATTTCTTAAATCTGCAAACCCGATGGATTCAATAGTTGATACAGTTGGGGAAGTTAAAAGAGGAGATAATAAAAATATAAATGTTGTTGATTTAACAAAGATGACAATTCAAACTTCAATTAAATTCTTTGAAACCCTACCACTTACTCCAACAGAAGCAGATATTTCAAGAATTGTGATAAAGGAAATTGTCTCAAGACTTAAGTTTATGGAAAATGTTGGAATAGAATATCTGTCGCTCGATAGACGTGCAAATACACTCTCAGGTGGAGAAGCACAGCGTATTAGACTTGCATCGCAACTTGGATCAGGGTTGGTTGGTGCAATGTATGTATTGGATGAACCGACAATCGGTCTTCATCAGCGTGATAATGATCGTCTAATTAATACTCTTTTGCAATTGCGTGACATGGGAAATTCCGTGATTGTTGTTGAGCACGATGAGGACACAATTTTTGCATCGGACTATATTGTTGATATTGGACCGGGTGCAGGAGTTCATGGAGGGCATGTTGTTGTCTCTGGTTGGCTTGATAAACTTCTGACATCAAAGAAAAATGACTCAGCTTCCGTTACACTTGAATACTTAAGAGGTGAGAAGGTTGTCGAACTACCTGAAAGAAGAAGAGATGAGAATAATGGATGGATAAAAATTGTTGGCGCTACGGTTAACAATATTAAAAATGTAAATGTTGATGTTCCGCTTGGCAGAATGACATCAGTAACTGGAGTATCTGGCTCTGGAAAATCTTCATTTGTATATGAGGTGTTGCATAAAAACTTACTCGCTCGATTAGACCGTGATCACAGAAGTGCAAATATCTATAATTGTTCAAGCTTCTCTGGAACGGAATATTTGGGAAGAACTGTGCTTATTGATCAATCTCCGATTGGAAGAACTCCAAGATCAAACCCTGCAACTTACACGGGTGCATTTACTCATATTAGAGACTTATTTTCCGAGACAATTGAAGCCCGCGCCCGTGGATGGAAATCAAGCAGATTTAGCTTTAACGTAAAAGGTGGACGATGTGAAAATTGCCAAGGAAATGGAATGATTGAAGTTGAAATGCACTTCCTACCTACAGTTTACGTGACCTGTGATATTTGTAATGGAAAAAGATTCATGAAGGAGACTTTGGAGGTTAAATATAAAAATAAAAGTATTTACGATGTTTTGAAAATGACGGTAGAGGAAGCTAACATATTCTTTGAAGATATTCCTTCTATTTCTGATCGTCTAAAAACATTGCAAGAAGTTGGTCTTGGATATTTGGAGCTAGGACAATCTGCAACAACACTCTCCGGTGGAGAAGCACAGCGTGTGAAGGTCTCAGCTGAGCTTTACAGAGAGCATATTCAAAAGACAATTTATCTGTTGGATGAACCAACAATCGGTTTGCATTATGAAGATGTTAGAAAACTGATTGATATTTTGCAAAGACTAGTGAGAAGAGGAAATACTGTTGTGATTATTGAACACAATATGGATATTATTAAATGTTCAGATTATATTATCGATATTGGTCCTGAGGGTGGGGACAAGGGAGGTAAGATTGTGGCTGCTGGAACACCGGAAGAGGTTGCAAAGAATCCTGCAAGTTATACGGGACAACATTTGGATAAGGTGCTGAAGAAGTGGCATTTTTTTGAGTAATTAAATAATATATTTATTTGAAATAGTTATCCCCATAAAAACAATATTTTCCTTTGTATATAACCCACATAAACGCTATAATTATATACATAAACATTGTTGTATGCAGAGCACAATTGCTATATTTCTGATGAAGAAAAGAATATTCCTTCTAGGAATATTCTTT
>CAIPFZ010000024.1 GCA_903864515.1 uncultured bacterium | reverse complement strand
ACTTGAGAATGATGTAAGACAAATCCACAATCCTGCATTAACTGCTCAATGGGAGACATTTGTTGATAACAAAGATCCAAAGGCAGCAGAATCTGCTGCAACTGATTTGATGTTGATCTTGGTGGAGGGGACGGTGAAGTAATAAATATATCTAAGTTACATATAAAATAGTCACTGAATTTTCAGCGGCTATTTTATTTTGATTAAATTCTTTCCATAAAAATAAAATGTATGCGATAATATATCCATGGCACAACGTACTTTTATTTTTATAGGAAGGTCAGGATGCGGAAAGGGAACTCAAGCTCATCTTTTAATGAATGAGATTGAGCAAAGAGATCCTGAGAAAAGACCAATTTGTTATCTTGAAACTGGAGCAAAATTCCGTGAGTTTATTAAAGGTGATAAATACTCAAACAAGCTAGCTTCTAAAATTCTTGAAGCAGGAGATAGACAACCGGACTTTCTGGCTGTATGGAATTGGAGTGATGTTCTTGTAGATGAAATGGATGGAAATAAGCATTTGATTGTTGATGGTATGCCTCGTTCATATCAGGAAGCACTAGTTTTTGATTCAGCTATTAATTTCTATAATTTAAGTCGCCCCGTTGTTATCTATATTAATGTAAGCAAGGAACACTCAAGGGAAAGGTTAGTTCGTCGTGGAAGAGCTGATGATATATTGCCTGAAGTTATTGAGAAGAGATTATCTTGGTTTGATACAGAGGTAAATCCTGCAATTGAGTACTTTAAACACCACTCAGGATATTTGTTTATTGAAGTAAGTGGAGAGCAACCTATTGAAAAGGTGTTTGCTGATATAGTGGCAAGACTTAGTTGGTAGCTTAAATTAAATAATAGCGTGGATGATAAGCGGATTAAATCTGGCTGGTAATCAGTGTGTTTTTGATGTAAAGTGATAAGTATATTAAACCAGTCTCACGTGATTGGTGTGGATAATAAAGAATATGACAAAAACATCGCCAAAAAAGCCTTTAAAAACAACAACAATTAAGACTCCAGCTGATATTCTAATAATGCGCGAGGGTGGATTAAAATTGGCTAAAATTCTGAATACCCTAAAGGATTCTGTTGTTGTAGGTATGTCTTCACTGGAGCTTGAAAATATGGCGAGAAAACTAATTGAAGATGAAGGTGCTGTGTCTGCGTTTCTTGGCTACACTCCTGCAATCGCTCATAGACCATATCCTGCAGTTTTGTGTCTATCTGCGAATGATTCAGTTGTTCACGGTATTCCAAATGAGCAACCTTTCACAATAAAAGATGGCGATGTTTTGACTCTTGATATGGGTATAGTTTACAAAGGTCTTTTTGTCGATTCTGCAGTCACAATCCCCGTGGGTGAAGTCGATCTAAAGGGTAGAAAATTAATTGAATCAGGCGAGACATGTCTATCTGCTGTTATTGAGACACTTAAAAACTGGCCAAAAGATTATCCTAAAGGAATTAAAACAGGTGATATCGGATATGTTGTAGAAAAGACATTATCCTATTATAGAAAAACATACGGTTTTAATGTTGTAGAGATATTTGGTGGGCACGGTGTTGGCTATTCTGTTCATGAAGATCCATTTATTCCAAACTTTGGAATGAAAGGTCAGGGGGTTTTAATCAAACCTGGAATGGTTATTGCAATTGAACCAATCATTGCAGAGGGAAAGGGTGAAGTTAAAATTGATAAGGATGGATATACATACAGGACAATAGATGGAAAAAGAGCAACACACTCTGAACACACTATTTTGATAACAGAAACTGGGGCTGAAGTTCTAACTGAAATTAATTAGTATCAACTCTTAATGGGCGACGTATTAAAATAAAGAGATGGAATTTATAAAAATAATTCTTAAAATTATTTTAAAAACTAGCGTAGAAGTTTTGACCGATATATAATGTAGGTAATGGAACCAAATTTTTCATACGAAGGCAAAAACTTTTCTTCAGCAGAAGAAGAACTACAATATTTAAGAAAGATGATATCGCAAAAAGAAGCGATGCTATCTACTCACCCTGAAAGCCAAGAGAGAGAAAAGGAGAGGGAAGATTTAATAATTCAAGAAATTAAAGATTACTCCGTAGTTGATGCAGAGAAAGTACTGCACCCTGATTTTCATGTACCAGAATCAAAAACCGGTGAGATTGTTCTAGAGCTGGCTCCTGAGACTCATGACAAGAAAATGGAAGAATTACTCTCCATCATGCTTGAGAAGGGTATACTCAATGCTATTAATGTTGCCAGAGGTTTTGGAAATCCTCATATTGAAAGTGACTTCCATAGATTCCTGGTGGAATACATTAAGAAGGGCTACTTAGCACCAGGCTTGAAAGAAAAATCTCCATTAGATAAGACTCTTAGAAAAACAGTTTATGAAATTCAGCTTCCAGAAAATAAGGCGAAGGAGAATGATCCTAAGAAGGCCTTAAAAGAATTGTTATCCTCTATGGAGCAATTTTACTCTGGTATGCTTGCAGTCTCTGGTGGTGGTTCAACCGGGGCAACACAAGAGGAGTCCCAATTTTCTATTGAACTTGCAATGTCTGAAGGGGGAGAGGAATTTATATTCTATGTTGCAATTCCTGATAACAAAATTCAATTGTTTGAAAAGCAGTTTTTGTCAATATTCCCTGATGCAAAAATCTCAGAAAAGAAAGATGAATATAATATATTCAATCCAGATGGAATTACCCTTGCTTCTGAGGCTCAACTTGCAAAGAAGGAAGTCTATCCAATTAAGACATATGAACAATTTGATTATGATCCATTAAACGTCATTTTGAATACTTTCAGTAAAATGGATAAATTTGGTGAAGGGGCTGCGATTCAGATAATATTCAATCCAATCGGAGATTATTATAATAAATTATATAAAAAATCATTAGACGATATTCAAAAGGGTGGCAAGCTAAAAGAAGCGATTGATATTCAACACACTGTCTTTGGTGAATTAAAAAAGACTGCAAAAAAGGAATTTAAAACAGTTTGGAAGGAAATGATATTGGGAAAGACAGATAAGGATGATAAGCCAAAGCCAGTGGACGGTATTGCGGTTGAGCAGATTACAAATAAACTTTCTTCCCCGGTAATTGAATCTAATATCAGAATTATAGTTTCCGCGGTAAATAGGGAAAAGGCAGAGGGTACTTTGACTGAAATAGAATCATCGTTTAATCAATTTAATAACTCTCTTGGTAACGGTATTAAATTCAAGAGAAAGAAAGATGAGGAATTGATTCAATTACTTCACAGCTTTTCATATAGATTATTTGATAGAAATTCAATTTTACCGATGTCACTCAGAGAATTAACAACCTTAATGCACTTCCCGGTTGAGAGTATTGTAATTGACTCACAGTTAAAGCAAACAAAAGCAAGCACAGCTCCTGCTCCAATCGGTCTTTCAAAAGATGGAATTTATATGGGAGAGAATACTCATAGAAATCTAAAGACCCCAATATATTTTGGCCGAGAAGATAGATTGAGACACTTCTATGCTATTGGACAAACTGGTACTGGAAAGTCTACACTGCTTCGAAATATGATTATTCAGGATATTAAAAATGGCGATGGGGTTTGCTTCATTGACCCACACGGAAGTGATGTTCAGGATATTCTTTCCCATATTCCACCAGAGAGATATGAGGATGTTATATACTTTGATCCAAGTTATGTCGATAGGCCAATGGCTCTAAATATGTTGGAATATAATATAGAGGTTCCACAACAAAAGATCTTCGTTGTGAATGAACTCTTTGGAATCTTCCAAAAGCTATATTCTGGATCACCCGAATCTATGGGGCCAATATTTGAACAATACTTTAGAAACGCTACAATGCTTGTTGTTGAGGATCCGGAAACAGGATGCACATTACTTGATGTTTCAAGAGTGATGGCTGATAAGAAATTTAGAGATTTAAAGCTTTCTAGATGTAAAAATCCAGTTGTAGTACAGTTCTGGAGAGAACAAGCAGAAAAGGCTGGTGGGGAGGCTTCTCTTGCCAACATGGTGCCTTATATTACATCTAAGTTTGACGTGTTTCTTGCAAATGACATTATGCGTCCAATTGTTGCGCAAGAGCATTCCAGTTTTGACTTCAGAGAGGTGATGGATAATAAAAAGATTTTACTTGTGAACTTGGCGAAGGGAACATTGGGAGACATCAACTCATCACTTCTTGGTCTTGTTCTGGTTGGAAAGATATTGATGGCTGCGCTTTCCCGTGTTGATTTATTTGGAAAGGATTTTCCTCCATTCTATTTATATATTGACGAGTTCCACAATATCACAACCCCTTCAATCTCAACAATTCTATCTGAGGCCAGAAAGTATAAACTATCATTAAATGTAGCTCACCAGCACATTAGTCAATTGGATGAAAAAATTAGGGGTTCTGTTTTTGGAAACGTTGGTACCATTGCAGCTCTTCGTGTTAGTGCAGAAGATGCTGAATTTTTGGAAAAACAATTCTCCCCAGTCTTTACTGCCAAGGATATTATGAATATAGATAATATGAATGTATATCTAAAGATGCTTTCTGATGGAAAGCCTGTTAAGCCCTTCAGCGTTGAATTTACCTGGGCAAAGGGTGGAAATAAGGAGGTGGTAAATAATCTTAAGGAGCTTTCATACTTTAAGTTTGGACAAGATAGAAGGGTTGTGGAGGAGGAGATTGCAAGAAAGTATAAAAAAGAAGAAATTGTACCAACTCCTGGTTTAAACAAGAATCCGTTTGCAGATTTGGCATAATAGGAATATTATAGATATAAATACCGTTGTCTTGAGGTGTAAGGCCTCGTCGGCATAATTATTAATCGTTAATATTTAAATATGAATACATTAATTAAAGAGACGGGACACAGGAATGAAAAAACATTAGTAATTGTTAAGCCGGATGGAGTTCAGAGGGGTCTAACTGGAGAGGTGATTAAGAGATTTGAGAGGGTGGGGTTGAAGCTTGTTGGTCTTAAATTCATTGTTCCAACCAAGGAATCTATTGAAAAGCATTATACAACCGATCCAGGATGGATAGAAAAGACTGGTGCTAGAAACATTAAATCAGCAGAAGAGAAGGGTTTGGATCCCGTATCACATGACCCTCAAGAGATGGGTGGTATTGTATTGCGTAATCTTGTTTCTTTCATGACATCAGGGCCTGTTGTTGCGATGGTATGGCAAGGAGCACATGCTGTAAAAATCGTCAGAAAGTTGGTGGGAAGTACTGAACCATTATCGTCCGATGTTGGAACAATCAGAGGTGATTTTGTCTTAGATTCATATGATATGTCTGAGGCTCAAGGTAGAGCGGTTAGAAATGTTGTCCATGCATCAGGATGTATTGAAGAGGCTCAATCAGAAATCGCTCAATGGTTCAATTCAAATGAAATTATAGAGTACAGCGCTATTCATGAGCAGATTCTTTATCAGGATTTTAGTGATTTACTTGGCAAATAGTTGGTATCTAAGTAGGCAGAAATTTTCTCTCTTTGTAAATAGTTACAAAAATCTGGAAGGTATTATAATGATGAGTAGGGTACTGCGTTTGTCGATTCTCTTTTGATATTTTTCAGGGAGTTCGCGTCAATTACGGCCTTAAGCTCTAATTGTAGAACACCCACCTAGCATTATTCTAGGGTCGACATTTGCAGTATCCTACACAACATCTCTTATATAACAGCGCACCTCTTGCTTAAAACGCAAGGGGTGTTGTGTATATGGTTTAAGTAAATGATAACTAAAAAACTTTTAAATATTGTATCACAATTGCTTATAGTATATTCATCGTCAGAGATCCTTCGGCTAATACTCTTCCTTTGGAATCGGACATGTCTAGTACACTGGCTTTACTTTTAGATTTCTTACCATCTATGGATTGAATCTTTCCAACAACTCTAATTTTTGACCCTACCTTAATATCGCCAAATGATTTGATTGTTAACTCGTCGCTCAGTGCAATCTTTTCCTCCTTGATAGATTTGAGAAAAACAGGGAAGCCTGCAATTGAATCTAATAGCGTTAATATATATCCGATTTGACACAATCCATCTTCAGCCTGGTTTATGCTAGATGTCTCTATGTCTATAGCTAGTTCTCCAGATTCTTCATTCCAGATTGCATCATTTATTGGAATATTGTTTATGTTATAAAAATCTGCGCTCGACAGTAGATATTCTCTTAACATATCATGTTCTTTAGATAGTTCGCCTAAGGTTACACCGTCTTCTCCTTCGTACATATCTTCACTTTCGCCTGATGTATAGGTATCGGTCTTTTTGTCTATAGATAGAGATCCTTTTGCTAAAACTTTTGTCGGTCTAGAGGTGTCCACAATATAAGCAGAGATTTTGACCTGTCCTTCGTTGTTTGGATCAATCTTCCCGGTAACTCTTATTGTTGCGCCAACCTCTACCTTTCTCATGTATTTGATTGATACCATATCCGTAAAGTCATCTCTATTGTATTTATTGCCTAAGATTGGAAGTCTTAGAATAGAGTCAATTAGCATGGCAGTAAAACCACCATGGCATATTCCTTCATATGCTTGACTTGTCTCTGGAGTTATAAATTCCAATATAAATTCTCCCGTTTCTGGATTCCATAGTGTATCTTTTATTGGGATATTGTTTATATCATAAAACTCATAACTTGAGGTGAGGTATCTACTTAAGACACTAGAATCAGCAGAGAGTTCTAAAAGGGACTCCTGTTTACTTACTTCTGAATTAGGTAGGGCTTGGGGGAGCTCGTTTTCTTTTATGGCCATACTAGGATTATATAAGAATTGAATATTAAAATCCATCAAATCTCAGTAATCTGTTATGCGAATCTATTGGGGTGGGGAACCTAATGTGCTAATATGTATTTATGTCGAACATTAGACTAAAATTCTACCTCTCCCTCCTTACGGCTTTTGTTGTAATAATGGTTAATCACTTTGCTAATTTTTATCAAATTTATTGGCTACTACCATGGTTTGATGTGCCTGTGCATATTGCTGGAGGATTCATGGTTGGTCTATTTGCTCAAACAGGCTTGGACTATTTGAATATTCGTAAAAATAGAATACTCTTCATCTCATTATTTGTAATCCTTGTAGGTGTGGGATGGGAGCTTGTTGAATGGTATTTAGGTAATACAGATGGTCTGGGTCCACTCTCTAAAATTAATACAATAAAAGATATAATTGATGATATAATTGGTGGAGTATTATCAATTTGGTTTTGGCACTTCATATTTAATAAAACAAAAAATACAAAAATTCATGACAAACAGTAAACAAGATAGAGTTAATAAAGATGGAAAGTTAACATTAACTTTTTGCGGGGGAGTTGGATCAGTAACAGGTGCCAATTTTCTTTTAACAGGTCCAGATGGAATGAGTATATTGGTTGATTGTGGACTAGAGCAAGGTACTCACGATTCAGATACTCACAATCATCAAGACTTCATATATAACCCTAAGGATTGCAACTTCCTTCTTGTGACTCATGCTCACTTGGATCATATTGGTAAGATTCCAAAGCTGGTCAGGGAAGGTTTTAGAGGTACAATTTATTCCACCCCAGAAACTCTGGAACTTACAAAGGTTATGCTTGATGATGCATTAAAAATCACCACTCAAGATTCTGCTAAAAAACATGTTCCACCGCTATATGAAGAGAAAGATGTAATAGAGTCTTTCAAAAATTGGAAAACAATTGAGTATCATAAAGATTTTGAACTTGCACCAAATTATTCTTTGTATATAAAAGATTCAGGTCACATTCTTGGGTCAGCAATGTTTGAATTAACATATAAGGGGGAAGTGAATGGTAAGGACTATACAAGAAAGATTGTTTTTACCGGGGATTTGGGAAATAGTCCAACTCCACTTTTACACGATACAGAAAAGATAACTGATGCAGATTATCTGGTAATGGAGAGTGTTTATGGCGATAAAAATCACGAGGATACTGGTGTTAGATTAGAAAAACTTAAAAAGGCACTTCTCGATAATTATCATAGAAATGGAACTTTGATAATCCCATCATTTTCTTTGGAAAAGACTCAAGAAGTTTTGTTTGAAATACATAAATTGATGGAGAGTAAGGAGTTACCTGAAATGAGAATATACTTAGATTCACCGCTTGCTCTTAGGGTAACTGAAATCTATAGAAGAATGAAGAAGGATTTTAACGATGAAGCAATAGCCGATTCAAAAAGACATGACATCTTTGCTTTCCCAGGACTTAGAATTAGCGATACAGCAGATCAATCTAGAATGATTATTAAAGAGCCTAATCCTAAGGTTATTCTCGCAGGCTCAGGAATGTCTAATGGAGGAAGGGTTGTTCATCATGAAATGGATCATCTTGGTGATTCCAATAATACGATTTTGTTTTTGGGATATCAGGCAGTTGGAACACTGGGTAGGAAAATTAGTGAAGGAAATAAAGAAATTGAAATCAATGGTCAAAAGATAAAAGTTAAAGCGAGAATAGAAAAAATAGATGGATATTCTTCTCATAAGGACTCAGATCACTTGGTTGAGTTTGTAAACGATACAGCAAAGACAGTTAAAAAAGTTTTTGTTGTGATGGGGGAGACTAACGCATCGTTATTTTTAGCACAACGTCTTCGTGATTACGATGGAGTAAACGCGGTGCATCCTGAGGAAGAGGATGTAGTGGTGTTGGATTAAATTTAGTTTTGTCTTTTACTAAACTCACTGTATAATAAACATCATGATATCAAGTTCATTAAACACAAACCCGCTTAGAAATAATAATAAAAAGAATCATTTAATTCCAAAGATTGGAGTATCCGGTGCTGCTGATATGGGTTTTCTTAATGAAGACGTATATCTTTCTGCAAAGGAGGTTGGTAGAGAGATTATAAGACATGGTGCTATTTTGGTCACTGGTGCAACAACAGGTTTTCCATACTGGACAGCTGTTGGTTGTAAAGAGGAATCAGGGATTTCTGTTGGATTTTCTCCAGCCTCAAGTGAGGAAGAACATGTTAGTGTTTACAGATTACCCGTAGACTATATGGACTTCATAGTGTATACAGGTTTTGGATATAATGGTAGAGATCTTTTGTTCACACGTGCATGTGATGCTGTGATTATCGGCCCAGGAAGAATTGGAACACTTCACGAGTTTGCGGTCTGTTATGAAGATCAAAAGCCACTCGGTATTTTGGCAAGTGATGAATGGGAAACAGATGATCTGCTAAAGCTCTTTATAGAGAAGAGTCACAGACCAAACACTCACGTAATATTTGATACTGATCCAAAGCGCTTGGTTGCCAGACTTATCGAGATGCTACCAAAGGAAAAGAAACATAATCATGTTTACAAGAACGATGATGGTTTTGGGGGAAGTAAGGGGGATATTATTTTGTAGACACTATAACAAAACACCCCGTGAGGGGTGTTTTGTTATAGCTTGTTACAGCTCTAATGCCGTGAGAACTATGTTGGTGTTAAGACCAATAATTCACAAGCCTTAATTGGTATTTTACTCTTGATCAGTCTTTGCTGCAACCTTTGTCTCAACCGCTGCCTTTGCCATAACTTGCTTAACGATTCTCTCAAATGAAACTGGAGCATTTTGTGCCATTTCAGAAAGTGTCTTTCTGTCTAGCTCAATCTCTTGCTTCTTAAGGAATCCGATAAACTTACTGTAAGAAACTCCGTGAGGACGTAGAGCTGCGTTGATTCTAACATTCCACAATCTTCTGAAGTCTCCCTTCTTGTCTCTTCTGTGAGCAAATGCTGCTGCATAGGAGTGAACCAATTGCTCATTTGCTAACTTCTCCTTACTCTTTCTTGGTCCGCGGAAACCTTTAGCGGCCTTTAATATATATCTTCTGCTTTTTAAAGCTGTAACTCCTTTTTTGATACGTACCATATATTTTTTGTATTATTTGAAAATAAAGTTTAGAGACTATGATTGAGCCAAGAAACGGCGTCTATCACGAGTACTCATAACGAACGGAACGGTACGACCTTTTGAGATTCCCTTTCTACCACTGTTCTTTGAATTGAAGTGGTT
>CAIPFZ010000023.1 GCA_903864515.1 uncultured bacterium | reverse complement strand
CTGCCTTTTTTTGCCTTATTTCCTTGCCCCTTTCCGTTTGATGTTTTACGTTTTGTCATATCTCTTTAAATTACTCCAACCTCTCCTAATTTTTCTGCAATATCATCCACATGTTTCAAATTCTCTGTCTTGTAATTCTTCCAACGTAATTCATCCCAGATTTCAACCTTGTTGTATACGCCAGTAAATACCACCTTCCCAGATTTGTCAGAAAGCCCTGCAAACTCTCTAAGAAAGTCTGGAATTAGGATTCTTCCGACACTGTCAACATCAACCTCTACCGCTCCACCTAAAAACATTCTATTGAAACCTCTACTACCAGCATTTCCCATGGAAAGTGAACCTAGCTTCTCAGAAATCTTTACCCATTCCTTGATTCCAAACATAAACAAACAGTTATCAAGACCATGAGTAATCACAACCTTTTTGCCAATCTCTTTCTTGAATTTGGCAGGTAAAGAGATTCTTTTCTTTTCATCTTGGCTGTGTGTATATTCTCCGATTAACATATTCTTTTTTCCATGGTTTTTATGGCTTTAAATCTATCCCTTTCTCAAAATCTATCCCTTACCACTATTTCCCACTTATCTACCATTTTATACCACTTATCACACACTTGCAAACACATTTTGCAAAAAAGTTGTGTATAACTTTTTATTATTGTAGTATTTCAGTCAGAAGCACATATCCAAAGTAATGCGGAGTGTTTTCAAAGGTTCTAAGAGAGTAAAAAACCAATCAATTCCAAACAACCTCAACCGATATACATCAAATGGAAACGCAGAACATAAGCAACACCCCGAAAACTCCAGTAGTGAAGCTTGTAAAGCGCACCAACACCGGCAACGCCGGCAAAATTAAGGTCCGATTAATGAATCGGGTCGACATTAATGGAGAGAACGGAGGGATTATCAGGATTCCCAGCCTTAAGATGGAGACCAGGTACACTTTCACCTTTGTGGACCTTGGTGGCAAAACGATTATTGAAGTACCAAGAGGTAAAACCCCGAGGCTTGCCATGGAATACGTGGACAACTTCAAAATCAATCGCGTCAGGTATCTCAGAAGGATCGAGTGGCAAAGACCAGCTTGTAATACACTACTTAGAATATTCCAACCGAACAAATGGTTCTGGAAGAAAACTAATGATGAATTACTAGAATGTCCCAAAGACCAAAACATACGGGTGTTTATCAACCACCTGTATTTCAGCGGAATGGGATGTTAACAAGGTTCAGTCCAGATTAAAACACTAGCAAAGGGGCGCGTTCCGTTAGGAATGCGCCCCTCGTTCACTCTTCAATAAAATCAACCCTACTCAATAGAAATAATATGATAATCTGCTTCCCCTGCTGGAGTTGTAAATTTAAACTTATCCCCCTTTTTCTTTCCAAGTAGAGCTTGTCCAACTGGAGACTTGAATGAAATCTTTCCAGCAGACATATCAGCCTCTTCTGATCCAACAATTGTATAAACTTTTTCAACCTTACTCAAAGATGTTTTAATATGAACAACAGAACCTATTTCTACTTTGTCACTATGGTGAGATTCAATAATTTGAGCATGAGTAAGAACATTCTCTATTTGAGAAATTCTATCTTCAAGTGCAGCTTGCGCCTCACGTGCTTCATGATATTCAGCATTTTCTGATAAATCACCAAGAGCCTTAGCAAACTCAAGATTATGTGCAACTTCTTGACGCTTAACGGTCCTTAGAATTTCAAGCTCTTTCTTTAGCTCTTCGTATTTTGCTTTTGATAGGTAATCTTTTGACATATTTTTTATAAGACGCAAATTATAATCTATTTATTTGATATTTACAAGGTCAAAAATGATAAAAGTATAGTCTTATTTCAAGCCTATATATAAGGCTTAAAACATACAATTAATGATGAACGATTAACAATCTACACTAATTAGTTCTTTCTATTTCAATTAAATTATTAGCTGTACTTGTACTCAAATTAACAACACCATCATCCGTTGTACTACTATTATCAGTATTATTATCTTCATCCAAAGACTTAGGTGGAACATAATCAACAAAATACTGTCTGGAATAAACATTCATCCAGTCCAATAGCAATCTCATAACAGAAGTTGCACCATACGTAGCGTCACTCGGGCCTTTCTCTATCATTATTGCAAATGCGTATCTTGGCTTTTCAGCAGGCCAAAAGCCGACGGACCATGAGTTAACATACTTCTTTAAAGTTCCAAGCTGAGCAGTTCCAGTTTTTCCTGCGAACTTAACATAGGGAACATTCAAGGCTTTCATTGTTCCATCCGTAACTGTAAGCCTCATTCCATCTTTAATTACATTAAAATAACTTGCCTTTTCTATTTCCACTTTATTTTGAATTTGTTTTTGATCCAGCAATCCAAAAGCATTCAATGTATTAGTATCTCTCAATACCCCCTGAGCAACATATTCAGATGTAGTTGAAGACATATTTAATGTGGGAGTAATTAAATATCCACCATTTGCAATTGCGCTCACTGCCCTAACAGCTTGAACTGGAGTTATTTGAAAACCATACTGTCCAATAGCGGTGTGATATGTATCTCCAACTCTCCATATATCTCCATTGAAATTTGCTTTTTTCCATTCCTGATTTGGAATGACACCAACTTTTCCTGTAAAATAATTATTAGCAATTGTAGAACCAAATCCAAACATTCTTGCATATTTATTTATCCTATCAATTCCAAGACCTTTTTGCCCTGGAAAACCTCCTCCAACCTGATAAAAATACACATCAGATGAAACCGCAATAGCTTCTTTCATATTAGTCCAACCATGAGCTTTCCAGTCCTTGAATACTGTGAATTCTCCAGGAAGATAAGGGTTAGGTACTTTTAAAGTACCTGTACTTTCAATTTTTTTCTCTGGGGAAATGATTCCTTCATTAAGCGCGGCTAAAGCAAAGAAAGGTTTTAAGATAGAACCAGGTGTATATAATCCATCACTGATTCTATCGAGAAAAATATTAGCACTATTTGATAAGTATGAATTAATCTTCTCAACATCCTTTCCATCAGTCATTACCCCACTGTCATATTCAGGATAGGAAACACTCGCAAGTATCTCGCCTGTATTAACATCCATAATAATTCCAGCTCCACTTTTAAATCCAGCTCTACCTGCAATGTCTTTAATCGACGCATACAGCGCTTCTTGCAATTTGGTGTCAACGGTCAATATTAAGTCAGAACCCTTTGCCATGGGCTTAATAAGGCTTCCTGGGTATGTTTTACCATGAACATCCGTCTCTACAATCTTAATTCCATTCTGACCAAGTAGATATTTATTAAAGTACTTCTCTACCCCATCAGCACCTTTCAATTCTGTATTATAATAAAAGCCAGATTTATCCTTTTGAGGATACTTAACATATCCTATAAGATTATGTGTTCCAGGATTTTCTCTATAGGCTCTTAATGAAAACTCCTTTTGATTTTCATCTATTTCATTCCAAGCCAACAATCTTCCATACCTATCCATAATTGCCCCGCGCTCTGCAAAAATTAAGCTGTGATTTAAGTGATTGTTTTCAGCAATTTTTCTAAATTCATTTCCTTTTACTATTTGAATATTTACGATTTGATATATATAAACTATTGCCACCACTCCAAATATAACACCAGCTATAATTATATTTTTAAGTGGAATTGCTTTTTCAATTCTCCCTTCAAACTGATCTGTATCAAAATGTGGCAAGTTAGAAGAGTCCAAGAATATATCTTCTGGATTAATTTCTGCATTTTTTGATGATCTTCTTTTTCTTCTGAGCATTTTAATTATGAATAAAATCTTACACGCTTTTTAATCAATCTTAACACAACAGCCGTGACGGTTAATGTTATGGTGAAAAATAGATGAATATGTCTACCTTGTATTGTGATAAACAAATCACTCTCATATAATAAATCCAAAAGTAGTCCGATGATTACTGCTTCATAATAAAGAAAGGACCAGGAGGCTATAATCGTCAAGACAAAAGGTACCCACCAGCTAAGTGTGAAAACTGAAGCTAATATAAACAAAGTACTATAAAACCTTTTTGACTTGAACATATCTTAAAGAATTCATATTAATTGGACTTTTAAAATAAAGCTGTGAATAAGCCTCTCCTTCACCTGAGTCAATAACTTCAACCGCTCCTAAAACTATAGTTTCTGTTGATGGCCAAATTACAGGATCTCCAATTTTAACTTTTATATTTTTAGGTAATTTAACAAAGAAGTTACCTCCCCCTCTACCTTCTACAACAACAGGATTTAATGAGTCCTTACTTCTTGAACTAACCTTTGTTGTAGTAGCAACAGAATCATCCTTCATTCCCTCAACTGGTGAATTAATTAATGCATCAATGTTCTGGCCAGCAGATGAAAACAAAGTAACAGTTGCGGTGTGATCTGAAACTGAGGAAATCAACCCTATAGCGTAGAAACCATCAGAAAAGACCATGTCACCTTCAAGAATATCTTGTTCAGACCCAACATCAATTACTAATGAATCAAAGGGAGTTCTCGGAGGTCTCTCTATTACGCCAGCCAAGATCATACCAGAATCATCTGGAGTTTTTCCAAGTAAGGATCTTAAATATTCATTTTCTGTTTGAAGAGATTTAATGAGTGCTTGCTCAGCTAAATTTCTTGGAACAAATCTAGGCTCATTTGAACCGTTAACAATGAAAGCCCTAACATTTTGAACAGCACCTGTCATGGATTTACCTGCAAAAATATACAGCAGTACACAAAAAACAAACAACACAAGTAAAATAATTACCTGCGTTTTACTAAACGTTTTTTTTGAATTTGAATTAAATTTATTTCCTTGTAGGTAGCTCATCTTCATTTTGTATTAGCATCTCCTCAAATATTTCCATATCCTCTAATATTATACCAGCACCCCTTGCAACAGCAGTAAGTGGATCATCAGCAACGTGAACTGGAATACCAACATAATTTGCAAGAACATCAGGTAGGCCTCTGATAAGCGCACCTCCTCCAGCAAGATGAATTCCGTTTCTCATAACGTCTGCTAATATTTCAGGTGGTGTAGTTTCCAATACTTCTTTAACAGATTCCAAGAAAGTATCAATGGAAGCTCCTATCGCCTCTCTAATATCAGAATCAGTTACAATCACTTCACGAGGAAGACCTGTCACCAAATCTCTTCCTCTTATAGCGGCCTCTAGTGCTGGCTTATGTTCAACAACTGATGCAATTGAAATTTTCAAATCCTCTGCTGTCTTTTCTCCAATCAGAATTTTAAATTCATTTCTGATATATGACATTATATCACTATTTAATTTATCTCCAGCAACCTTAAGATTCTTTGCACGAACAATTCCACCAAGAGATATAACGGCAATGTCTGTTGTTCCACCACCGATATCCACAATCATACTTCCAGTTGCTTCTCTAACTGGTAATCTTATACCAATTGCAGCAGCCATTGGTTCTTCTATGATATGAACTTCTCTTGCTCCAGCATTTCTTGCAGCATCACGAACTGCTCGACGCTCTACGTTTGTAACTCCATAAGGAACTCCAACAACAACCTTTGGTCCAAGCATTTTCTTTGATAACTCTTCTGCTTTTTTTATTAAATAAGAAAGCATTTCCTCTGTAACTTCAAAATCAGAAATAACTCCATCAACAATTGGTCTAACTGCAACGATGTGTCCTGGAGTTCTACCAAGCATTGCCTTAGCTTGCGCACCAACAGCAACAACTCTTCCAGTTTTTTGATTCACCGCAACAACAGAAGGTTCATTTATTATAACTCCCCTTCCAGACACATAGACAAGAGTATTTGCAGTACCCAGGTCTATTCCAATCTCATTGGACGTCATCTTTAAAAATTTAGATATGATATTTTTGAACATATTTTATAAGGTCATTCTATATAAAATAATGACTATAATCAACTTGTCACAGGGTATAATAGAACGCCCTATTTAAAGAGATAGAACACGTCCTTGAAGGTAACTACGAGCATTAGGCCAATTAAGAGTATAAAACCTATGCCGTTTACCCATCCGATGACTTTAGCATTGATTGGGCGTCTAATTATAGCCTCAATAATCACCACAACAATCCTACCTCCGTCAAGAGCTGGAAATGGTACCATGTTGATTACAGCAAGGTTTGCAGAGATTACAGCAATAATCATTAATAGCTCAGCAACGCCTGTTTTTGCAGAATTACCAACAACGTTTGCAATTCCAACAGGACCCGTTACTTCCTTAAGACTTCCCTTTCCAACAAAAATATTTCCGATAAAACCAGCAAGTCCCACGGTAATATTTTCCATCAAACTATATGTCTGAATTGCTCCATAATAAAATGATTTAAAGAAGCCAATTTTTGCCTCACCTATCATGTCCATAGAAATTCCTGCAGCTTTCTTTCCAGCGACAATACCTGTTACAGGTGCAAACTTATATGCCACAGCTTCTTCTTTAGTTCTCTCTACAGTTGATGTACTTTTTGACTGTCCATTATCAATTGCAAGCAGAGACGATCTTCTTACAGTTACAGATACATTACTCTCTGCAGTAGAAATAGTTTTTTGAACATTCGCAACGGAAAGACTTGTACTTGCAAATAAATCTTTTCCATTTGAAATAGAAAGTATTTCATCACCGGCTTTGATACCAATTAAATCTGCTGGGGAGCCTGGTGCAACCATCGTAATAATTAATCTTGGATCATGTATAACTTCTCCAGGGAATGTATCAACAGAAACTTTTGTTCCAAACATCAGCGTCGCTACCAAGAAAATATAAGCAAGAATTACGTTAAATGTAACTCCAGCAATAAGAACAACAATTTGTTGCCACTTTGGCTTTGCCAATATACTGTCTGATGTAACGCTATCCTCTGGGTTTTCACCGTGAATGGTAACGTATCCACCAAGTGGAACTAGATTGAGTGAAAATCTAGTTTTACCAATCATCTTACTAAATAGCCTTGGTGGAAAACCAATTGCAAAGTTATCAACTCTTATCTTAAAGAGTCTTGCTGCAAGAAAGTGCCCCATCTCGTGAACTGCAATTAGCAATGTAAGGACAAGTAGAAATATTATTGTAGTTGATATCATTTATTATTTATTATGTGTATTAAATCGAACAAATCAGACCCACTTTCCTTCCCGCTCTTAAACAGACAGGTTGCAGGGATTGTAATTGAAACTAAATTATAATCTCACTTTCCTTTTTTGCATAATGTTCTTCCAAACGAGCTTCACATTCCTTAACAATCTTCTCCATCTCCACTTTTGAACGAGCCATTTCATCTTCACTCATTTCTCCATCCTTTTTCTTCTTATTTAAATCATCAGATATATCCCCTCTTTCTCTTCTTAGGGCAACTTTTGATTCTTCAAGTTTTTGTTTTGCAATTTTTGCAAGTTGTTGTCTTCTCTCCCCAGTTAGTTCTGGAAAAATAACTCTAAGCCCCTTATCATCAACACTAACCGCAACCCCCAAATCAGCAAGATTAATTGCCTTCTCTATTGCTTGAGTCTGACTTCTGTCCCATGGAGTGATTCTAATAGTTCTTGGGTCTTCTGTGTTTAAACTAGCAACACCAGAAAGATGCATTGAACTGCCGTATGAATCAACTTTAACACCATCAAGAAAAGAAACTGTTGCCCTACCAGTTCTAACACCACTTAATTCTTTAATAAGCCACTCTTCCGTACCTTTTGTTTTTTGTTTAAATGAAGAAAAATCATATGTCATAATACTCACATGATATCACAAGGCGGGAGTTTGGTAAAACAGAATCCATACAAGTAAATATACCAGATATTTATTTTGCAATAATACAAAATTGTTTTATACCTTTTTAATTAAGATATCGTAATACACATGACGGTGTTTAAACGGCGTTTTATCTGTTCTCTGTCTACTTTTCATATAAACGATTGTAGCACCCTCGCCAACAAGATTTTTAAGAGTATCCAGGGATGCCCTGTGAATTATAACCTCTTTATCAAGATCGATAATTTTTGTATCAAAAGTAATAAATGCAAAGCCGTTCGCTTTTACTACCCGCAAAATCTCCGGGATACTTTTATCTAAATTTGTATAAAATAAGGTATTTATGCAATAAACCAAATCGAATGCGCCTGTCTTATACTTCATTTTCTCAACATCACCAAATTCAAACTTGATACTCGGATATTTTTCCGTCGCTAAATCCAAGAAACTTTTATTATAATCAATACCCACTGCTTTAAATCCAGATTGCGCAAAAATACTTGTATTTTCACCTTCCGCACACCCCACATCGAGAGTCACTGGATTTTTGACCTTCATGTATTTATTTATCAAGGTTATATGCTCAGGTGTCGGAGACGCTCTTTTCAACCAATGACTAGTTTTGCCAGCCTTTATTTTGTAACTTTTTCCTATCATTTTATTATTTTATATCACTATAGATTATTTTCGAGTTTTTAAAACTACTCTCTTTGTAATTAACCAGCGGAACTTGCGCATCACCAAATTCATTGAAGCTCCAATTTGTAACTTTTCCTTCATGGCCTTCTACTTTGTATAAATACTCAGAAACACATTTTGTATCTACTTTACCACATTTTTCGATCGCCTCTTTTAGTAGATACACCATATCATACGCAGCAGCGGTGTAGAAAAAATCAAAACCAATTTCTTTACCATATATTTGCTTATACTTAGCAACCAGTTCATTCATTGTGTCACCTGATTTGGAAGTAATAGCTACTCCAAATGCATTTTCAGGAACAAATCCAGCAATATTTAGAGTCTCTTTGTTGATAAGATTAGCGTTACCTGTTATCTGAAACCTTTCCAATACACCCAATTCTTTCATTTGTCTAATTATGAGACCAGTATCCTGCGGAGCCTGTGTGGCCAAGTAAACAACATCAGGCTTAGTTTGCAAGAGCTTTGTAATCATTGATTTAAAATCAGTATTACCCGTCAAATATTCTTCATCATAAACAACTGACCCGCCTAAATCTACGAATGATTCTTTAAAACTTTTTGACCACGCCCGTGCAAAGTCTGTAGTCTCTGTTATAACTGCAACATTCTTTTTATTGTACTTAACACCAGCAACCCTTGCACCCACTTTTCCAAAAGTATCTCCAGGTGGTATCGCTCGAAATGCATAAAAATATTTGTCAAAAATATTATCAGCACTCGTTGTGAATGCTATTATGATTTTTTTCCTATCATTTGTGTACGGGACAACCGCCTGAGATGCAGGTGTGCAACTAGGTCCTAAAATAATATCGACACCATCTTGTTCAACTAATTTTTGAGCAGCAGATAATGCATCTTTAGCAGAACACTTATCATCTTCTAGAATAAATTCAATAGGCTTTCCTAAAATACCTCCATTTGCGTTTATTTCATTTACAGCAATTTTAGCAAAATTTGCTTCTGTCTCACCTCCAACTTGCCATTTACCCGTAAGAGCAAAAAGCCCTCCAATTTTTATTGTACCACTCTCTGATTTTATATTTCTGTTAAAATACAAAGACCCGAAAATTATCAAGAGCGCGACGATGATTGAAAACCAGACTGTTTTTTTATTCATATAACAATATATTATCCCACACCAGTTTAAAAGTAAAATTTACAAATTAAGACACAGTCAACCTATGTATATAAATCAAACGCCCGGCCTCCTTTTTAATCAGGTGGACCGGACGGGGTTGGAGATTGATGCTCAGTGCTGAGCACTAAGCCTTCCGAGGGTGAAGCAAGTAATCGAATGAACATACGAAATGTTGTGAGTCGTTGACCAGGACAACGAGACTGCTCGCTTCCAAATCAAAGAGTAGCTCTAGATTGATTTGACCTGCGTCAAATTGTTTCTTCAACGAATCCGAGAGAACTCTGCGACCGTTACAGAGCAACAAAAAAGGATGGGACTTTGATTCACCACTCCAGATTTTGCCACCATTCACTGTAACAACATCGCCATATTCGGTCTTAGCCCACTTAATCACTTGAAAAACCATCGATGAAAGCTGTTGCTCCAGATAACGAGCACCATTATCTGCGAAAAGTAATCTCCATAACTTTTCGCAGGTGTCTGCATTGGTTGTCATCTGAGTAGCTTTATACCACAGGCACAAAATTAACACAACGAACTAATAACATATTTGAACTACCCCTATTTTATCTCAATATTTTATTTACCCACTACCCCATCTTCAATCATTTTATGTATTCCATCAAATGAACCGTTACTCATCACAACCATTACATCTCCTGATCTTATGACAGGAATTATTGAATTTGATAATTCCAATGCAGTACTTGCAAGAATAACAACTTTACCCAACTTCTCAGTTTCTTCTTTAACAACTTGTGGATTTAGTAAATCTTGTCCCTCATCAACCTCCGCCTTGTATGGAGGAACTTTAATTCCAATTATATCAGCCTCAGCAAGAGCTATTGGATAGGTGTGTTCAAATATTTTACGACGACTAGTACTTGAGCGCGGTTCAAACACTGCAACAATTCTTCTCTCAGGAAATCTTTCTTTAATACCCTTAATTGTTTCAGCTACAGCAGTTGGATGATGAGCAAAATCGTCAATTATTATAAAATCATCATTTTTGAAAACAATCTCTTGTCTTCTCTTCATTCCAGGAAAACTTGAAATTGCATCTCTCACCTTCTCACTTTTTATATCAATGTTAGCTAAGTGCATTACACCCAAAACAGAAACAGCGTTTAACATATTATATTCACCATACATTGGAACAATATATTCACCATAAGATTCTCCTTTAATAAACAATTCAAAATGTTGACCTAGAGTATCAATCTTTTTTAAGACAGGATAGACATCAGCTGTATTATTCATTCCATAAACTAGAACCTCAGCCTTATGTTGTGTATTTAAAATTAATTCATTAAGCAGTGGATATCCATCAGATACTACAAGCCCCTTCTCTGTTATTTGTATCAAATGCTCAAATGCCTTTGTATAAGTTGGAACGTCTGGATAAATATCAATATGATCCCATTCCACAGAAGTTATAATTGAGTACGATGGACGATAATGTAGAAACTTTGGTCTTGCATCAAAAAAAGAAGTATCATATTCATCACCTTCAAACACAGCGTATTTTCCATTACCAACATGATGACTTGTTCCCTCAACCTTTTTTTCTTTATCAGTCCTTGAAACATAATCTTGCATAACACCACCAATTAGAAATGTTGGATCTTCTCCTATTTCAGACAAGACATAGGAAAGTAATCCAGTTGTTGTGGTCTTGCCATGAGTTCCGCAGACAGCAAATGACTCTTTACTATCTCCAACATAATATTGACCCATAATTTCAGGCATTGAAATTAATGGTTTGTTTTTTCTAATTGCCTCAATAACTTCAATATGATCTGGCGCACATGCATTACCGACAACAATTAAATCAACATCATCTTCAATATGATTAGTATCCCATCCTTCAAGAACCTTCACTCCCTTCAATTTTAGAAGCGGACCCATTGGTGGCCAAAAAGAAATATCAGATCCGGTAACATCAAAACCAGAATCCCGGAGCATCAAAGCGCATGTTCCCATGGCAGTACCACAAACTCCTATGATGTGAATCTTTTTACAACTTTTAATGTCAATTTCAGGACGATTAATAATACGTAACTCTGGATGATTTTTCTTAAGCAATTTTGCTTCGTAATATTCATTAAACATTTACTAAGTGTATAAAAGTACAAATGTATAAGCAAGAGTGGTTTTGTGATATTTTCATTGTCGAATTATAAAAACATATAATGAATTATGGCGCAGCCCCTCCGGGGCTGCGCCATTATTTGTTCAGAATCAGATCAACTCACGCGGTCATCCCACAGTAGTTTGGCACTACGTGGAACAACACCCGTCACAGCAGTTACAGCAAGGGTATATCTGAATCGATTAATCCACAGTGAACTATTCCTCCTAACAGGATGAACATGATTTGTGTTAATTACCATCCCAAGGTCCAGCTTAGGAAAAGCAAAGACAGTACATCCTGTATATCCATTTTTGAAGAAGGCGCCCTTAAGCATATTGGGGTCAAGACCACAGAGATCAACCCCATCATCATCAAAACCATTAGCAAAAACTGGCCAGAGCCCGAAACCGAGCCCGAAACCACCACCTTGCTTGAATTGATTTATTCCAATTTGTCGGATCAATTCTGGAGCAATAATCTGCTTTGTTCCAATAGCACCCTCGTCTAGCATAAAACGCATTACTCGCAACAAATCAATTGTGCTAGCAAATAGTCCTGCTGAACCTGGCCTACCTAGGGCTGATGTTAATTCGTCATGCACCTTACCACAACTGGTCTTTTGCGTAACAGGATCAATCTCAGTTTGGACCACGAGAATTTCATCATCAGGCGGACTGAAGGTTGAAGAAGTCATTCCCAGTGGACCAAAGATTACATCTTGAGACAATTGCTGAATTGTTTTCCCCGTCACCTTCTCAAGAATTAACCCGAGAAGGATTGGAGGGTAATTTCCATAAAACATTGTGTGCCGAACGGTAACGTTAGCAGACAATATTATATCCATCAAAGCCTCTCTGTCCCCATACCCCGTGTACGGAGATTCAATGTAATCCAGATCAAACCTACACGCATAAGAAAGTAAATCTCTAATTGTGGGATTCTCTCCATGATTAACCTGAAGTTTTGGGAAGAAAGAACGGACATCACTGTTGAGTGAAATATACCCCTCAGTAATAGCCCACAACACAAGGAGTGCTATTGGAATGCTCTTAGTAACTGAAGCAACGTCAAAAAGTGACCCATCGGAGACCACCGCTTTAGCTCCAGATCCACAGGACGAATGAAATCCCGCTGGAAAGGTTATCACTTCATTCCCTTTCACAACTCCGCAAACAGCACCACTGCAATATTGGCGGGCACAAGCTTGGGTAACAAGGAGAGGAAGATATGCATCTCCCACACCTGGCATAAAATTAACTTTACGTAACGTATTCATGATTCTTGGATTCTATTTTGTTTGATTTTCTTTTGTTCTTTTTGTTAAATCTATTTTGGCACATTGCCTTAACAGACACAAAATGCGTCTATATTTTTTATATCATATACGATATATTTATTCAACAAAAATATCCACACCGGAGGGCGTGGATATTGAATTGTTATTTATGAAAAAACTAGATACAAGGAGAAAGGAGTTTTATACAATCATTCCATCACTCATTTTTATAACTCTATCTGTAAACTGACCATACTCTTCCTCGTGAGTAACCATCACAATTGTTTGACCTTCTTTGTGTAATTTCTTAAAAATCTGCATTATCATCTCAGATGATTCATTGTCCAAGTTGGCTGTTGGTTCATCGGCAAATAGAATTGTTGGTGAATGGGCAATAGCACGAGCAATAGAAACTCTTTGCTGTTCTCCACCGGAAAGTTTTGACGGCAAATTATTGAATTTAGTTTCAAGTCCAACCTCAGCTAAATTCTCCTGTGCAATTTTGTTAGCCTCCTCTTTAGTATACCCTTGCATTATTAAGGGTACAGCAACATTCTCCCCCGCTGTTAGATCAGGTAGTAGAGCGTAATCTTGAAAGACATATCCCAATTTATGCAATCTAAATTTTACCCTATCTTCACTGGATAGATTATGTGCATCAAGTCCATCAATGACAATCTCTCCTGAAGTTGGATGATCTAACAAACTTATCTGATATAGCAATGTACTTTTTCCAGCACCTGAGCGACCCATAATGGAGATAAATTCACCACTTTTAATATTTAAATCAACACCTTTAAGTACTGTAGTTTCCTTGAGCCCATCCAAGAAAGTTTTCTTAAGACTTTTTGTACTAATTATATAATCACCTTTTTTGGTAATCTTCTTTTTCCAAGAATCACCAATAAGAATACTTTCCTTTGCTCCGTCCCCTGATGTTTTTTTAATTTTATTACTCATTTTGTTTTTTTAAATATTAGATGTTTATAAAATATCTATCGACCCAAAATTGAATCTAATGTATTCTTTTTAACAATAATTCTTGCTGGTATGTATCCAGCTATAACAGTAGTTATCATTAATATAATTGCTCTTACAAAAGTACCAGTTAGTGGCGCATAAATTATACCATCACTAAATGGGAAATTAATTGGGTGTGCGTCAACAAATGGAACCAAAAATCCATATAGAATCACAAATCCGATTATAGACCCAGCCAAAGCGTAGAAAATTGACTGAAGGACATAAGAAATTTCAATTGACTTGGAATCAATTCCAATTCCCTTCAATATTCCAATGAACTTTTTACGAGTAATAGCATTAACGAAAATCACAATAAATATTGTAATTGATGCAACAGCAATTCCAATTGATCCAATCAAGTTTCCAAGAAGAGCAAAGGTAGATATAAGGTCACTTAAAAACTTAGGTTGAGCTTCAAGCCATGTCTGAATCTTCGCCCCTTCATCAAAATTATTATTGAAAAGTATTTGCTGAACCTTAGCAGCATCAACTAAAGATGAACCAGGTTTAAGTTTAACAAATATTTCATCGGCATTAATATTATTTTTACCAATCAATTTCTTTGCCTCACTTTCTATCATGAAAATTCTAAAGTCATTTGTATCAACCTTTGTCTTAATAACACCTCGCAGTATTACTTCTTTAGAATTCTTACCAACCGTAATCTTCAATCTATCCCCAATCTTCACATCCTTTAGGGTCTGAAATCCTGCAGACTCAACAGGGGTATATTTATAAAGTAATGTTGCACCAAGAATTATTCCATCAGCGTCATTCTCTTGCAAATAACTTCCTTCAACAATATATTTTGAAAGACCATTAATTTTGTCTTCATTAATAGCATCAATTCCCGCAATTGTTCCACCAACTCTATTTGGAGCCTGATCTTGTCTTAATTTTTTTCTATAATCAGCATTTATTGAACCTGTTCCAGTATACCTAGTTGCAACATGCTCCACTTGAGATAATCCACTCAATACATTTAAAATATCTTCGGTTCTCTCAATCTCAGTCTTTTGTGTAAGCTTAGTAATTGCAATATCTCCCGTTCCTCTGTCTCTATGTGCCTCAACAGACCCCTGTATTAGACCAACAAGAACTCCATTGACGACAACAAGATTTAGAAACGTAAGTGCCATTACAGCGACAATCAGAATTGTAGTCCAAAGATTGGCACGCTTAATCTGCCTGTAAGCCAGGAAGAAACCAACTCTCCAGATATTTATATTATTCTTTGTTGGAAGCATTTTTTTAATTCTTTTTATCAAACAGGTAAACTATCCAAATTATTCCTATTTATTTTTTACAACCAATCTGTCACCAGTCATTAATCCAGAAATTATTTCAATCTCACCCGATGCATTCAATCCTCCAGTCTCCACTTTTTTATCAACTCTATTACCACCCTGATCAATTGTGACCATCTTCTGTCCAGCACTCAAGAATAATGCTTCTTGGGGAATCACGAAAGTTGCAGGCTTGTTTGAAGTTTCAATAGTAATATTTGCTGTCATACCAGATCTAATTCTTTCATCTGATTGATTGAATGATAATTTAATCTTATATGTTGTCACTCCATCAAGCACAGTTTCTGCTGGATCAACTTCATATACACTTGCGGGAAAAATTACATCTTTTCCATAAGTATCAAGAGTAATTCTTGCGGGTTGCCCAACCTTAACTTTTGCAATATCAGATTCAGAAACATAACTCTCTACTTCAAAATTTGCTGCGCTTATCATTGATACATAAGTAGATCCAAGATTCACACTCTCCCCTTCTTTGGCGTCCATTTTTGTAACAATTCCATCAAATGGAGCTGTAATTAAAGTCTTTGCAAGAATTGCTTGTGCTGATTGAAGCTGAGCACGAGCAGCCTTAATTTCATCCGCGGTAGAACCAGCTTTCTTTAATGCTAATTGTTGTCTTGCTCTCTCAAGCCCAGACTTACTTACATTATAACTTTGCTCTGCATTTGTTAGACCCAAAGATACTGCATTAATTGAAGTCCTCGCTGAAGAAATACTATTTTTATATCCATCAATTGTACTTTGAGAAACACCGACATTTTCTTGTATAGAAGATGCAACCATAGATAAATCATCAAGGAGAGATTTAACCAAAGAAAGAGTCTCTCTAGTTTGACTAATATAGCCGTCATTTATATTTGAAACAGACAATGACGAATTCTTTAAAGAAAGCGCACTCAGATTTTCACCTACCTTAACTCTCTTTGAATTTATAGTTATTTTAAGATTAAAGAAATCATCACGACCATTATTAAACACAACAACTTCTGGATTTACAGTTCTAGCGTTTGTAAATAACTGATCAGCTTTTGTTTTTATAGCATCATCTGCGACAGAATAAACTTCTTTTATTTTATCAACCAGCGCTTGAGTGTTTTGATCTAATGTAGATTGAGCTGACTGAACATCTGATTCTGCAATAGAAATATCTTCCTTGCGGGAACCATTCAAAAGATCATCAAGATTAGCCTGACGTTGCAAGACAGATCCAGCAGCGTCACCGTTTGCAAGTGAGACGAGCAAGTCGCCTTTTCTAACCTGCTGACCAACCTTTGCATTCACCTTAGAAACTCTTCCTACAGCCTCAAACCCCATATCAACATTATTAGCCGCCTGCACCTTACCAGTAACAGAAACTTCTTGAACGAAAGTAGATGGTTCAAGTGTGATTATAGTTTCAGTAGAGGAATTAGAAGAGAAAGATCTAAAATAAATAACTACAAGAATAATTAGAATTAAAGGAAGATACACTTTCTTCAATTTCAAGACAGACCAAAACTTATTAAAAAACTTTTTCATGTTTATTTTCATATTTGGAATAATTATAGCATATTTTTAATATACTCTCCAAACAATTGAACTAAATTATTTAAATATATAAATAGAAAACCCGGGAGCAGTAGTGCTCCCGGGGGCCGTCAAATCTTTTTTGTTGTAGGGTGATTAGCCCTGGGCGATAATTGTTGGAATTCCCCACCCAAAGTCCTTGGTGTCATATTCTGGGTAGATGTAGTAAATTCCAACCGGTAGATCCAACTCCAGTCCGTCTTCAGGGAAGTTGTAAGTCTTCCATCCACGACCACTCTTGAGGTCATCAAGTGTGGCAACGCGAACTACAATTGGCTTGGTGTAATCATACTGTTCTCCACTGGTGAAGTCGAGTCGGAATACCCCCTTTGTGTTTTTGTACTCAGTCAACTGCACGTACCCGTAACGAGGCTGAGCATATATTCTCACGGTTCCGTCTGAGTCAGCGTAAGCCTGTCTCAGCCCTTCAAAGTACACTTCACAGAACTTGGTCCTAGAACCTTGTGGGGTAAGAAGTAGGCCGGTATTCATGTCATACCGCCAAACTCCATTGATCACAATTTCTGAAATGTTACTTAGATTCATCCATCCTGGAATTAGAATCTGTTCGTTAGCACAACGAAGGTTAAGCCACTGACCATTGAGGTCAACAGCCCAAGCTTCAGTAGCGCCAGGGAACGGCATCCATCCGAACAACAGCTCAAAGTACAGGAAACCGGCATGTGCCGGGGTCTGATAAACAGGCTCCCCGTCACTATCGTATCCAACTTTCTCCATTTTGAAGGAGGCGGTTCCGATGAACAGTTTCTTGGTACAATCTCGGTTGTAGATGGTCGCCGTTGTGGTGATTGTGTCCTTTGGGTCATTAATCTCCACAAATGGCTGAACTTCGTCCAGTTTATCGATTATGTCCTGAGTTGACTGGACATCGTCAAAATCTAGGAGAACTAGGAAATTTTCATCGGCACTGGGTGCCGAGGTGAAAATCTCCACTTTACCCGCCTTAGCCAACGCCTCCGCGATAGCCATCTTACCAATCGGTAGATAGCTTGGAACGACTGATGTTGGGGTTGGCGGAGTCTGTGCTGTTGCGATACTGGAAGTAACGCACAGCGCCAAGAGCATAGCCCTGATTTGTTTTTTCATATCTCTGTATTTCTGTATTGTTGGTGTTGTGTTTTCTTACTTGTTTGTGTTCGGGTCGATAAACGAGGCCTTAAGCCCGAATCTGACCGGAATTTTTTTCGTTTTTGTCTCCTTCTTCGGTTCAGCTTTCTCACGATGCGGCGTTGCCGTCGGCATCGAAACAAGCTTTTGCTGAAGAGGTGCTTTTGAATCATCCATCTTTGGCCACGCAAGATACGCAGCAAAAAACAAGATGATTCCCAATAGAGGCAGTGTCAATGTTCTGTATGTCATACCGCTAGGCACTGTATAACATATAAGACAGAATGTCAATAGATAAACCATTATATCCTTACACTTCCAAACCTATAACCCTTATTTAAAGCCATATTAATGTATATTCTGTATAATAGGCTGTAAAACAATATTCTTTTTACCAATTTGGTTGCCAAAATGTCAAAATAATGTTTAAATGAACCCTCAATTATGCAAATACGAAACATCGCGATTATCGCCCACGTTGACCACGGTAAAACAACCATCGTTGACGCCATTATGAAATACACAGGAGCTGTCAAAGATGCAGTTTCTATGGACTCT
>CAIPFZ010000022.1 GCA_903864515.1 uncultured bacterium | reverse complement strand
AACGTACGTTCACTGTCAAACAATTGATAAAAAAAGTTGTGGATAAGTCTATAAAAACTTTATTTTTATTCTTTAAATCAAATTCATAATACCCCCTGCATTAATTGTATTAGTAAAACCCATCATCTTTAACATTGATACAGCTTTCTCTGCCCTACCTCCAGACATGCAGTAAACATAAACTTTTGAATCTCTTGGTAAACTAGGAACTTTGCCATATTCAATATCCTCAACACTTAGATTGATTGAATCAGGTAATGAGAATTGCGCAAACTCTTCTTCTGATCTGACGTCCAAAAGATAGGATTTACCAGCCTTAACTTCTTCTTTAATTTTTACTGCATCTATTTTGTCATTCATACCAACTATTATAAATCATTTTTCAGAAAACAAAAAATGCCCAGTTCCGTGGGGCATCTTTTGTCATTAGACTTCTTACTTATAAAATATTAATTTGTAGATATGTTTATTATTGTTGTTTTGATGATTGTGCTTTTAAATCCACCATCCCTGCCTGTGAATAAAAAGCTAATTTAGTTTATTATTATTTTAATTCAACCATGCTTCTAATAATATTATAGGACTTTATTGCCCTACAATTGTTATTACGCTCACTAGAAATATTTCTTTCATGTTCATCCACATTAACCAAATAACCTTTAATTTTAGATATACCAGAAACATATTCCTCAGTATCCCAAGGTAATATATAACAAGCTACAATACTACCTATATACGGAGTTGTTGACGCACCACTCACAGCGCCACTCACTATACCACCTGAAGACGTAGCGGTGGTTGACGCAAGTGGAAAATAAACATCTTGCTTAACACCGATGATTCTAACCTCTGACGATGTGGATATTAAATCCAAACTTATATCTGGAATATATACAGAAGACACTGTCCACAAATTACCATTAAAATCCTTTAAGACAAAAGTTGAACTTCCATAGGATATAACCTGACCAGACAAAACCCCTTTATCTGGCTGATTCCAACTTTCTCGCCTTAAAGCATCAGAAGACCTAATAAACATACTATCAGCAGGCAAATAATCATGATCTATCATCTTGGAAACACCGAAGGAGTGTAAGATTACACCGAGTACAATATTGATAACAAGTCCGACAATAACTATAAAACCGAAAGAATACCTATACCCCTTGCTTGTATGTTTAAAATTTTCATATCCGATTAGACCAAAGACGACAAATAAAATAACCCATAAATATGGGGTGACACGTAGTATGAAATCGAAGAAACTATCATTAGTGACATCATAAAATCCAAATTCAGAATTTGTAAAAGAAAAAATCATTACAGAGCAAGCAATAGAACCAAAAATCATTGATATTAGTAACAGTGACCAGAGGGCTTTATCTTTAACAGCAAAATAAATCTTTGACGTGGGTTTTATTTTGTCCCGCTCAATTAGATCCAAAATTTTCGATTTTAGATTTTCCTCGCCGGTCTCATTATTGATTTGTTTATTATTTATTTGATTTTCCATAACTTTTGCATTTTTTCTTTTAACCTACTCTTAGCCCTGTGAATCAATGTTGCAACTGACCCCTTTGGTATTTGCAAAATATCAGAGATATTTTCATAATCCCTGTCTTCAAAATATCTAAGCACCAATACATCTCTATATTTTTGATCAAGTTCCGATATGGCCTGTTGTAGTATTTTAGCATTTAAAGACTGATCAACTTCTTCTGTTAGATTTATACTTTCATCTTCAGTTTTAAATAACATCTCTTCACCATCTTCAATCATATTACCTTCAGGCCTTACTTTATTACGCCTGAAAAAACTAATTGCTTCATTATGCGATATTCTATAAATCCACGATGAAAAAGACAGATCCTTATTAAAAGAATTTATATTCTTGTATATTTTTATAAAAATATCTTGAAGAAGGTCTTGTATATCTTCTTCCTTATATACACCAATACGCCTCAAGTATCTAGACAGGGGCTTTTGATATCTATCAATCAAAACAGCCATGGCAGAATAATCTGATGCCATTAAAAGGACTGACAACTCTTCATCTGTTTTATTTAGAATATCAGTCATATTTGCACAAACCACATACCTCTTTCTGTGGATTTCACCGGATTTACCCTACACCCACTATTATAGTACTACGCAGGAAAATGTATATTCTTTCATTTGGGGTAATGTTTTATAGGACTAAAACATAATATTCCGTACCCTTGACTATTTTACATATATGTGCCACAATATACCCAGAGTTAGCGCCGAATACTCTGCTAGGTAAAAAGGGTGTCATTGAACCCGAGTACCTTGGCGGGTACTCGTTTGACATCTGGGCATGTAGCCACATCATTGAACCGATGAAAACACCTAGGTTGAAGGCAAATAAACGAAATGAAAAATAAAACAACGACCCTGCTCGTGATCATTGGCGACCTCTTTGCCAAACAAAACGAGATTAAGCACCCATCCTCAAAAGATGTGTCTTTCAATAAAAATGCTGAGAGATGTTATCAAAGTTGGCGGACATCAAAATTCGCCACAGCGATATCACTTCTTTTAACTTCACTTTTAGTGGCCGGAATCACCATAGATACTGGCCTTAAACTGAATTACAGGAGTCTCTCAGAAAACATCATCGCTACATCATTGATTGGCTTAGCTGTGATATTTTTCTCCATCATAGTGTACATACCCTTCAGAAAAAGGAGAACTTCTGTAGTGAAGATGGCCTTGAAATGGTCAAAACAACGGGAGACCGTTCGCTACTTTGCAAAAAGGGTGTCGATGTCAGAAATTGGCATCCACACCTCCGTCAACCAGGGAGACCTGGACCAGATCGACCTTTTTCTTACACGTTCCGCCGAATATATAACAAAGGTTATTCTGGTGATCGAATCAGAGACCATGGATACAATACACCCCAAGCAAGATAGACTGAAGGCGGAACTGAAAGACCTAGAGAAGCATCTAGGGCGGACCATCTATTGGACGGATATTTTTGATGAGGCCAAGATAGAACTTGGATTCAAGCCAAGAATCTTCCCCCAAAGCTCGAGAATCAATCGTAGGGGTTAATTTACCCCATACCACCCCCACCGGCAAATCCGCCGGTGGGATTATTTTTTGTTAAATTTATAACCTACACATAATTTCCACTTGGGATCAAAATCATTAGAAAACTTTGTCTCCACCTAAAACAATGCTAAAATAGCAAAACATATTATGAATATTAATCCGAAACATTTAACTTACTTAAAAAGTAAAACTTACACTATTGCAATTATTGATGGTCTAATATTTGTAGGACTTGCACTTGTTGCCAATTTTTATGCAGGAAGATTTGCCACATTCAAAGCTGGAAATTCTGTAAATGACATAGTATTAAGTAATATACCAGTTTATGATGTTCACAACATCTTTGTCTACGGACCAATTGTTATGTGGGTTGTTCTTCTTGTCTATTGTTTCAACAAACCACATCAAATACCTTTTATATTGAAAAGCATTGCACTCTTTATATTAATCAGAAGCACATTTGTATCCCTTACTCATATTGGCCCATTTCCAGATAGACTTATCATTGGACTAGATTCCGCAAACTGGATGAAATTATTTACTTTTGGTGGGGACTTATTCTTTTCAGCCCACACAGGACTCCCCTTCCTTCTTTGTTTAATATTCTGGAAAGAAAAAGTTTTGAGAATACTATTCTTTGCAACTTCCGTATTCTTTGGAGCAATAGTTTTAATGGGGCACCTACACTATTCAATAGATGTACTATCTGCATTTTTCATAACTTATACCATATATAATATTTCCAAATGGCTATTCAAGAATGACTTTACAATGTTTGAGTTGAAATAGTTATCAACCAATTATAGATTTATATAAAAATAGACAAAAGAAAGACCTCACCACCAAGAGATGGCGAGGCCTTCTCTGTTTGTGTGAGGTTTGTTTTAACGTCTGAGGTGAATAGTGAGCGTGAACGCAAGTAAATAAGTCTAGGTTGACCAAGGTTAAATTACTATCTAGTTCCTTTTGATGGTTGTACAAATCTGACAGGATTCAGATCCAAAGATACAATCCCTAAACCCTCCTCAATAAACATGCCGGGCATGAACATAAGCGTCATGGCAGATACTGTCTTTTTCCATTCAGGACTATTGGCGTCACCCCGTACAGCCAGACGACCATCCAAGAATGATAAGCCAATGAAGTCCAGTTTTGCACGCTGCTCCACTTCCGTGGGGACACACAAGGGATCAATGACACAACCCCAAACGTTTGGATAATCTACATTTGGACCACTAACGAACAAATCGATAGTGCACATTGTTTGACGAGGTGGACCGGCAAAACTCGTGCAAGTTATACGCCAATGTCCAGCCTTCTCATCTGGCAGCACACTCCAAATTATCTCCAGAGAACCGGTGAATTTCTCAAAATCAAATTTTAGTGAGCTACCTTCACCAGAGAATAATTCATGTCTTTGTAATCTATCCATAAGACCCAGCTTTTGGGCAGTCCAAATGAAAAACCTCAGCATGAATAAGGATCGCTCCCCACCATCCTTAAAATAGTCCCTAACGTATTTTTTCATAGTCAATTATTAATAGTTGTCGTTTAATTATTCCAGCGACAGCTACCTACCTGGTTAGCTGTACCTTTTGAAACACATATATCATATTCCAAAAGGCACAGCCAAACAGGCGCTCAAAGAACCCAATTCGTCAAGAATGGTATCATTAATTAACACAAACTACAATTCTAATATTGCTTTAAAAAATTCAGTAAATAGAGGGTGTGGATCAAGAGGTCTAGCTAGAAACTCCGGGTGAAATTGTGTACCCAAAAAGAATGGGTGTTTATCCTTTGGAAGTTCAGCAATTTCCATTAATTTTCCATTTGGTGATTTTCCAGAAAATACCAATCCAGCTGATTTTATCTCATCCACAAACAATGGATTAACTTCATATCTATGTCTATGTCTCTCGCTAATCTCCGTCTTCCCATATGCCTTATAAGCCACAGTACCCTTCTCTATGATAGCCCCGTAGGCTCCAAGGCGCATTGAAGCGCCGTAATGACCATTGTCTAGTTTAATCTTCTGATCTGGCATTATATCAATAACCAAATGACTTGAATCAGGATTTATCTCTGCTGTATTAGCATCCTTCCATCCTAGGATATTTCTAGCGTATTCAATAACAAGGAGTTGCATTCCATAACAAAGTCCAAAATATGGAATCTTGTTTACCCTAGCAAACTCTATTGTCTTAATAAGACCCTCTATTCCAGAATTACCAAAACCCCCTGGTACAATTATTCCATCATATTCCTTTAATTCATTAATCTTTTTTGGATCCTTCTCAAAATCCTTAGAATTCAACCAAGACAACTTCGCCTTTACGCCCAATTTATATGCAGAAAACTTAATAGCTTCAATAACAGAAACATAAGCATCAGAAAAAACAAAATCACCTGAATCAAAATACTTTCCAACTACCGCAATTTTAACTTCACGTGAAGACACTTCCTTTGCCTTACTCACATTTGTAATAAAGCCTTTCCATCCTCTCATGTTAGTAATTTTATGAGGAAGAGAGAGCGCTCTAGTTATCATTTCTCCAAGTTGATCTTTTTCAAAGTTTACAGGCACATCGTAAATACTATCAATGTCTGGTGCTGAAATTATATTCTCAACTGGAACGTTACAAGCAAAAGCAATCTTTTCCTTACGCTTCTTGTCAACTGGCAATTCACTTCTTGCGATAATAAAATCAGCATGTACTCCATATGAGTTTAATTGCTTAATTGCATTCTGTGTTGGCTTACTTTTCATCTCGCCAATTTTATTTGGTATTGGCATATAAGAAACCATAACAAAAACGACATCTCTTGGGTGCCTTAGCTTCATCACACGTGCCGCTTCAATAAACATAACGTTTTGATAATCTCCAACAGTTCCCCCAATCTCAACAACTGTAATATCTGATTGATTTTTCTTTGCAGAAGATTCATATCTTGTAACAATTTCATCGCGGATATTGTCAGCATCAATACATCGTCCACCAAATCCAAGTGCACGCTCTTTATCTATAACATACTTATAAACCATTCCAGAAGTCATATAATCTTCTTTTTCAAGAGATCTATTCAAGAACCTCTCATAATTTCCCATATCTTGATCAGTCTCTAGTCCTGAGTTCATAACAAAAACCTCACCGTGTTCAGTGGGGTTCATTGTACCCGCATCTACGTTTAGATACGGATCTACTTTCATTATATTTATCTTGTATCCCTTAGCTTCAAGAATTGTTCCGATGGATGAGGTGGTAATTCCCTTTCCAACTCCTGACATTACTCCTCCAATTACGAATATATACTTATGACTATTCTTTTCTGATTTGATCTTTTTATCCGTCTTATTCTTATCTGATTTTATACCCCCTTTTGATTTCTTTTCTGATTTTGTTGTTTTTGTATTAGTCATGTGTTTCTCTTTATTCTAATATCTTTTACCAGCTAATGCAAAATCCCCAAATAAGTTGTAAAATAATGACTAAATACCATGAAAAAATATATAAATCTAAATACCCTGATTGCTGTAGTTATTCTCCTTGCTTTAATCACCTACGTTATATTTAGGACCACAGGAATAGGTGCTTACATTGAAAGGCTAATACTTTATATAACAATATTAGGTACTCTTCCCACACTTTACAATATCGCTCTCTCAACTTACAGAAAGCAATTTGGTGTAGATTTGATTGCACTTGTAGCTATTATTTCTACTGTTGTTATAGGTGAGCATATTGCAGGAGGAATAATATTATTAATGCTCTCAGGTGGTGAGTCATTGGAAAAATATGCAGAAGGTAAAGCAAAAAGCGCATTAGAGAATCTCTTGAGATTTGCACCAACCAAAGCGCATAGAGTAAAAAGCCAACTGGGCAAAAAGGCAGATATGGAAACGGCAGAAATAGCGGAAAATAGTGAATTTGAAGACATTACTGTTCAAGAAATAAATGTTGGTGATACGTTAATGATTAAACGAGGTGAAGTTACACCGGTTGATGGAGTGGTTGTATCTGGAATATCATCGATTGATGAATCAATGATTACAGGTGAACCAATGCCAAGAGACGTCAAGATGGGTTCAAAAATATGGAGTGGAAGTATTAATACTATAGACATAATTTATATTAAGACTACAACCAATCATGAACAGAGTACATTCTCATCAATAATTAGGCTAGTTGAAAAAGCTCAGGAAAAGAAAGCTCCAACCGTCAGGATAGCTAATAAGTTCAGTTTAATATTCACAGCAATAACTTTTGTAATTGCTAGTATCGCATGGTTTATTGATCCAAAATTAGTTGTTGCCGTTCTAGTTGTTGCAACCCCTTGCCCTCTTATTCTTGCTGCACCCATTGCATTCATTGCTGGAATGAGTCGCTCTGCAAAAAAAGGAATCATTGTAAAGCATGGCGGAGTGTTTGAGAATATAACAAAAGCTCATTCTTTCTTTTTTGACAAAACTGGAACGCTAACATTTGGAACACCTAAGGTTAAGGAGATTATTATTCTAAATAATACAGCAGGAGGATTGAATAATTTATCAGAAGATAAAATTCTTGCACTCTCTGCTTCAATTGAACAATTCTCTACCCACATTCTTTCTGAAAGTATTGTGTCATTTGCAAATGACAAGAAGTTAGATTTATTTATTCCTGAAAAATTTGAAGAGGTTCTTGGAAAAGGAATTAATGGATTGATAAAAATGGGAGATAGAGAAATTAAAGTTACCGATGGTAGTGGATCATACTTACAATCTACTGGAATAAACATTGGGCCTGAGGCAAGGAGTATCGAGAATCAGGCTAAGAATAGAGGTGAAATGGTAGTTTACATTGGAATAGAAAATACAGCTGTTGCTCTAATCATTTTTGAAGATAAAATTAGAGATGACATAGCGTCTATTCTTACAAAGATAAAAGAGACTGGCGCAGAGATTGTATTAGTAACTGGTGACACTGAAGAGCGGGCAAATAAAATTGGAAAGGAATTAGGGTTCTCTAGCGTTGTTGCTAATTGCTTACCAGAAAATAAAATGAATTTAGTACAGAAGTACGAACAAGAAGGCAAGAAAGTTATTATGATTGGCGATGGAGTCAATGACGCTCCAGCAATTGGAAGAGCTACTGTTGGAGTTGCATTAGGATATCATGGTTCCACCACATCAACTGATACAGCAGATGCTATAATTACATCTGATAATACCGCTAAAATACTGGAGCTAACTAATATTAGTCAAAAGACAATGAGAATCGCTTTTGAATCTATTTTCATCGGAATGGGACTGAGCATAATTGCAATGATCTTTGCTCTACTTGGATACATCAAACCAATTTCAGGCGCACTACTTCAAGAAGTTATTGATGTGTTGGTTATATTGAACGCATTGCGAGCGTTACGGGATTAGTATATCTAATATTTTAGAAGGAGCATGATGCCCTGTTACAATTTTTACTTTTGATTTTACGATATCAAATCTTTGAGCAATAAGCTCAATTAATCTTTTATTTGCTCTATTATCCTCAGCTGGTTCTTTAACGTAAACAATAAAACTGGTCTCGTTTTTTTCTACGATTTTATCATCTTTTGAATCTGGTTTAATTTTTACATGTATAAGCATTAGGGGTATCAAGCCTCAATAGAGCTGTTGTTATTTAGAACAAGGATTAATAACTATTTAACTTCCATCAAAATATTATTCTTAACCTCAAAATATTTTGTAATTTTAATTGTAGGCTCTGCTGTCATTGGTTCATCTGTGCCCCTATCAATAAAGCTAAGCTTTATTTTTCCATTTTCAATTAATATACTTACAGGATCTATTCTGTCCCCAATGAAAATGGAGTTTGTATTTTTAACTACACCCACATCAGAGACCACAGCTACTAAATAAAAGAACAGGCCAGTTCCTCCAGAATCTTGTACAAGCAATAGTGATGAATCATTCTTGTTGTCCTTATTTAAATCTCCAATTGCAGGTTTTTCAAAAACAGTTGTCTCAAGCTTTTCCGCAGAGCCTGGAACAATATCTTGAGTTGAAACACCATCAGTCAGCGTAACCTTTTCATCTTCAAGAACGTATGTAAAGTTTAGTGGGTCAAAATTAACATTCTTAGTACTAGTTGCACTATTATCAATATTTGCAAATTTACCCTGCTGTGAACCTCTACTGTCCACAAACACATAAAAGACAACACCTATTATAATCAAAATTACAATAACTATTATTATCTTGGTAGATTTCTTGTTTTGTTTTTCCATTCTTCAATTATACCACCAAATCAGCAAACAAAAATGCCTAGTCTGGAATTTCCAAACTAGACACTTTTCTAAGCTCTCCCCTTTTTTTAAACCTTAGGTAGAAACTAAACAATACAACTATCTGTCTTGATTTTTCTTTACACTAGCAGGTTTTGCTTTTGTACTTTTCACATCTTTTTTCTCTACCTTTTTCTCTACTTTTTTCTCAACCTTATTAAATCCTTTCTCAGGAGACTTCAAAAAAGCATTGATTGATGCCACCAACTTTCTAGCGTCATCCAAATCTTGATTAGCTGTTTTGATATTATCTCTAGCAGATTTAAGGCTAACATTATTTGATTCAATTTTTGCCTTATCACCATTGTCTGGTGTCAAATCCTCAATAGAAGTCTTTGCTGTTAGTGCTTCACTTTTCGCACTTGATATTTTCTTTGTTATATCAACAATAGCCGTCTCTGCAGATGCTGTGTCTGTTCCAGAATTCTTCAATTCTTCAATTCTTGTTATCAATTTTTCTGACATAGTCTCAAGCATTGTTCCAATGGTATTTACCTTGTCAGCTGAAGCTAGAATATTAATTCTAGGAATAACCAACATATAAATTCTTGAACCTGTTGTAATTGAAGATAAATCTTTTTTAATTGTAGCCAAATCTGTATCTGAATTTATTTTTGATTTCAGAGCCTCTAGCTTTGTTATTTCTGATTGAACATCAGATTTTATAGAAGCCTTTTCTGTTTCAGATACATTCTTCATCTCTGAAACTTTTTCTATAGTATCATTCAAGCTTTCAATTCTTTTTGTTATTTCTTTATCAGCTTTTGTTATTGCATCCTCAATATTCTTAGCAAGCTTCACCTCCTTAACATTTTTTGTTGAAGAAGCCACTGAAGCCGCCCTTAACCCCTTAGAACGAAGCGTAGACGTTCCATTATCTGTAGCTGTCAAAGTTGGCCGAGCTTGTATTTTTGATCTAATAGATGGAGTCGTTGTTGCAGCATCAGAAGAGATTGGAAGAAATGCAAATGAAAGGACTAGGCTTAAAGTCAATCCTTTAATCATCTTTGTTTTTTTATTTTTCATATTTTTTAATTAATTAATAAATTTTT
>CAIPFZ010000021.1 GCA_903864515.1 uncultured bacterium | reverse complement strand
TCACATTTAAAAACATGTCAAAAATACAAAATACAAAAACAACAAACCTCAAAAAAGCCTTCACGTTAATTGAGCTACTTGTCGTTATTGCTATAATCTCCCTACTATCTGCTGTTGTTTTGAACAGTGTAGCCAGCGCTAGAATGAAAGCTAATGATACTAAGATAGCTGAAGACTTGAGGTCGTTCAGAAAAGCAGCTGAGTTGTATTATAATGATTATCGTGTATACCCAGCAACGACGATAGCAATAAATAATCAAGAAGAAACAGTGCTTGCTGTTAACAACATTCAAAAGAACAACTGGGCGCATAAGTTGGCATTCTTTGTGAAGACTGCCGAGGCTGCTGTTACTCACACTACGCCGCTTTGTAAAAACTTTGATAATGCAGCGACCGCCATGGTTCAAAGTAAATACCTAGCTACAGTCCCAGTTCATCCATATGATAATGACGCAACTGGTGTTTGCTACAAGGCAGTTAGAAGTGCAAGTGGTAACACCTTCTCTGGATATGGTCCTTTGACAACTCAAGTTGATATTAGCAACTCTAATGATCCCAGCGGTGTTGGTAGAATAAGCAAGAGATCAGGGTTTGTTGCTGGAGATGCGGGTGATGATGGAATTAATGAACTTATTGTAGCAACTAGAGAAGTTGACCCCATCATACCTTATAAGGAAATTGTATATCCTGCAGGATTAGATGGAAATCCACTTATTGTGGTTGTTGGTGTTGGTAGTAATACTCCTTTAGTAACAGTTGATCAAGTTGACGGCATTACAAATGGTACAATAGTCCCATCTTGTTCGAGCGGACAATTTTATGATCTTATTACAAAATCGTGCCAAAATTTGCCTCGTAGACCACGAGGAGACCCGCCAGTAATAATAGTACCAGAAGATAGACCAGTCGTCCCTGCACCGTAGAGATATAATATAGTTGCCCACGAGAGGTGTGTGACAAGCAAATGACATAGCCTGTGTTTTGTTATGCCCATTGAGTACCATTGTGTAGATATTCCGTCTTTTGGTTATATATGTAGTTCTTTAAATAATATCAAAAGTCAAAGATTTACTATCCAAATCAGCTGCCAAAAGCTTCACCTTGACCTTGTCTCCAATACTAAATATTGTCTTTGTACTTTCCCCAACAATTTTATATGACTTTGGGTCTGTATTATAAAAATCTGATGGCTTCAAATCCTTGAGTCTTATTAATCCTTCTGCCTTACTACTTGGTTCCTCAATAAACATTCCAAAATCTGCAATTCCAGAAACTGTACACTCAAAATCTTCACCGATTTTACCTTGCATGTACTCAACTTGTTTGTACTTTACTGATGAACGTTCAGCGTCCGCCGCCTCCACTTCTTTCTTGGATGAATCAGTACATATTTTATCTAAGCTTTGAACTATAGTTGCAGGAACTGGCTTTCCTTCTAAAATAATTTCTATAATTCTGTGAGTCATAAGGTCTGGGTATCTTCTGATTGGTGATGTGAAGTGTGTGTAAAAATCAAATGCCAATCCAAAGTGGCCAATATTTTTTGTGGAATATGTGGCTTTTGCCATAGAACGAAGAGTTGCAACTTTGATGACAGCTTCAGACGGAGAGCCAATGACTTCATCGAGCAATTTTTGAATATCCTTTGGACTAATTTTTGAACCCGCTTTTGGAATATGAAAATCAAATCCAAGTGCGCGAACAAAAAGGGATAGATCTGCAATTCTGTCTGCATCTGGCAGGTCATGAACTCTGTAGACTCCAGCGTTCTCTTGATGGTGTGATTTGTTTTTTACTGATATAAATTCTGCAACTTCTCTGTTTGCTAGCAGCATAAATTCTTCTACCAATTTGTGAGTGTCTAGGCGTTCCTTTTTGAGAACCGCAATAGGTTTACCAGTCTCATCCAATTTAAATTTAATTTCTGTTGTTTCAAAATCAATAGCGCCTTTAGCTTTTCTTTGATTTAGCATTATCTTCGCTAGTCTGTTTAATTCCAATAGCTCTGTTGTAAATGGTGCTTGGAACCACGGGCTACCTTGGTCTACTTTTGTTCCAGACTGCTCTGCATCGTTCAAAACCTCTTGCGCCTCTTCATAGCTAAATCTTTTATCAGAGTGGATAATTGTCTTGCCAAACCATTTATCTAATATTTCTCCAGATCTGCTAACCTTAAACACAGCAGAAAATGCATATCTATCCTCATTTGGGTTTAGACTACACATTCCGTTGGAAAGTGAGTGGGGGAGCATGGGGATTGTTCTGTCAACAAGGTAAACTGAGAACGCTCTTTTCTTGGCTTCATTATCAAGTGCGGTGTTTGTTCTGACGTAGTGTGACACATCGGCAATGTGAACTCCGATCTCATAAACTTCTTCACCATTTTCATTACCATTATCTGTGCCACCCTTGTTATGCGTGGCTAGTCTAATGGACAGTGCATCGTCAAAATCCTTTGCATCAACGGGATCAATTGTACAAGTGAAGGCGTCTCTGAAATCTCTTCGCTTTGCAATTTCTGCTTCTGTAATTTTTCCATTAACTTCCGCGCTCTTTTCAGCTTCATCAATTACTTCTTCTTCAAAATCAATATCAAAACCTCTGTCAATTACAATAGATTGCATTTCTGTATTATTATCACCTTTGTGTCCGATAACTTGAATTACCTCTCCATCTGGATAGCGCTTCAGATCTTCCGTCCAAGTTTCTGTATGGATTTTGGCTAAAACCTTATCGTCTATGTTGTATTTATCTGACTTGGGTACAACTATCTCAATATTTAGCCTTGCATTATCTGGATTCACTAGAAAATGGCCAAATTCTTCATCGTAAATAACTGTACCAACAAATTGGGTCTTTTTTCGCTCTATTACATTGGTGACTTTTGCAAATTCCTTGCCCTTGAAGTCCGTGTAAGTCTCTGCTTCAACAGTGTCACCTGGAAGGGCAGTACTTGTATCTTCCGTCTCAACTGGGTAGGAGTCCTCTACGCCTTCTACGTTTATGAACCCCTTACCTTTGCCGTTGAGAGAGATTACGCCGGTTATTTTTGTTATTTTACTCATTTATTCTTATCTTATTACTATATAGTACTATGGCGGAGCGCTAAAAGAGTATTGACTTACTGTAAATGGGGTGGTATTTTATTATGGCATAGTCAGAGGTCGGAACGAGTCCGGCCTCCCTTCAAAATCAAATTAATTCAACTAACCAATTTAGAAAACTGATATCATGCAAAATTCAAGTGGTCCTAAATTTCAAACCGTACAAGAATATGTTCTATCCGCAAATAATGGTCGTACAACACTCATAGCCGCCCTCGGGGCAAAAAATCTGTACCTTGGTAATGGCTGTCGGGATTTAGATTATTATACTAGCCCTCCAACTCCTTCAGTACATGGGGTCGTCTATACACAGTCTGTGGATGGGGTGGGAAGCGATATCTTTCAAGGGTATGAGTCAGATTTGGAAACGCTCGCAAATACCCCCGCACAGGCTAGTGAGTTGGTGAGGACTTTGTGCGACGGCGTAGAGCTCAGTTCCCGTACATTGATTGTTATGAAAGCGCGGGGTGAGTTTTTTATTGGCTACGTATCTAAGGATAAGAGTTGGCCTCCCTACGTCTTTGTCTTCACTTTTGCAAATAGTGGTGTTTGGAGCACCGGTTGTGAACGTCGGTTTGTCGTACCACATCGGCGCTCATGATTGACTTACATTTTATTCTGATACCCTATCTGTGCCCCTGACTCTTTCTGGTTTGATTATCAGCAGAGCGGGGGTTTGTTTTTTTGATAAAGACATCGTGGGGTCACTGCTTTGCAAATCGTAAATAATCCCAAAAACCCCAAACGCCCTAAAAATTTGACTCCACCCCTTTATTTTGATACTATTTTCCTACTTATGTTAAAGATCAGATTACAGAGAGTTGGTAAAAGAAACGAGCCGTCATTTCGTCTTATTCTTGTTGAGTCAAAAAGAGCGGCCAAAGGCGGTCACGCCCAGGAGATTCTTGGATCTCACAGCTTTAGAAAAGATGGAACAATCCTAAAAGCAGACAGAATCCTTTACTGGCTCTCACATGGTGTTCAAGTATCAGATACCGCTTTTAACCTTTTGCTTGCTAATAAGATTGTAGAAGGAAAGAAGAAGAACGTTCTTCCAAAGAAAACTCCACCAAAGAAAGAAAAGACAGCGTAGTTAGATATAAAAACTCCAATAATTGGTATTTTGTTGAAAATTTGCACAGAATAATTATCAACAGTTTTTTTGTCGCAAATTGATACAAGATATATTATTTGGTGTATAATTTTAGTATTAATAGTTCAATTAAATAATCAGTATAAAAGTTATGTCAGCACAAAACGATACAGAGTTTCTTGAGTTCATTATTAAATCTCTTGTAGAAAACCCAGATGCTGTGAAAGTTAGCAGAAGGGTAGATGACATGGGGGTTTTTATTGAGCTTGTAGTTGATCCGGTTGATATGGGAAAGATTATTGGTAGGAATGGTCATACAGCTCAGGCGATAAGAACTGTGATGAAAGCTTTTGGAAAGAAGCATCAGGCAAACATTAGCATTCAAATCAAGGAGCCTGAGGGAGGTGTTAAGAAGGAGACTAAGACACTGGACGAGGCGGTGGCGGGGTTGGGGATAGAATAAGATATATCAAATAAACAGCGTCAATATTGATTTTTTGGCGATGGTAAATTATCATATTAACAATGTTCGTAAAGCATTGGATGCAAATCCAACCTGTTCAACCGCGGCATTAGAGCTGCAAGCGGGCAATAGCAAAAACACTCCGAAGGGGGTGTTTTTGCTTGGTTTACTTCCAGAGGCAAATTCAAGATGATCTGTGGACTTCTCCGCCCATCTGTGGCATTATTCTATCGCACATATAATATCCAAACAAAATCCATGCGATACCACTTAATATCACTATTTCCAGAATCTACCACCTCATATTTAAATGAGTCTATTTTGGCTCGCGCTCAAGAAAATAAACTTATATCATTCCATTATTACAACCCAAGAAGCTTCGTGAAGCCCACCAAGGCTCAGAAAGATAAAAATAAGCCATATCTTCAAGTTGACGATAAAGCCTACGGAGGAGGCCCTGGAATGGTTATTAAAGCCCTACCAATTGCCAAGGCAATAGAGAAAGCACTTAAATTTGCTACCAAAAAGAAAGATTTCACCAAAGAGCTCATTGTATTTCTATCTCCTTCCGGGGAACAATTCACCAACACCTCCGCTACAAAAATGGCACAAAAATTCTCTGATATTATCTTTATCTGCGGAAGATATGAGGGTATTGACGCTCGTGTAAAGAAGATGTTTAAGATGAAAGACTACTCAGTTGGACCTTTTGTGACCACTGGTGGAGAGCTTCCGGCCATGATCATGATTGACTCAATCTCACGTCAAATTGAGGGGGTTTTGGGAAAGTTTGCAAGTAGGGAAGAATCAAGGGATGCTTCAAAAGATGTTTATACTAGGCCTGAAACGGTAGAATTTAATGGTAAAAAATACCCCGTACCACAAATCCTTTTAAGTGGCAATCACAAGAAAATAGAGGGGTGGAGAATTGACAGAAAAGGCGGTACTAATTCAAAGTAAGTTGTCAACACCTAAAAATTGACACCTGTGGATAAATCATATACTATAGGGGTCTGCGTAAAGACGATTGAGTTTTACTGCTCTTTCGCGGACTCAATTTTTACCAATTTTCGTATAATTAAATAGACGCTTTATGATACGTCACAAAAAGTATTTTTCACGTTTTAAGGAGCCGCTAGCGCCGCTTCCAAACTTAGTAGAAGCACAATTAGAATCGTTTAAATGGTTACTAGACAAGGGAATATCGGAAGTGTTCAGTGAATTTTCATCTATACAAGACTACTCAGGCAAGAAGTTTGAGTTGGATTTTTTTGATTTTCAATTAGAAAAGCCAAAGTTTGATGAATTTTATGCAAAGGATAATAAAGTGAACTTTGAAGCACCTCTAAAGGTCATGGTTCGCCTAAAAAATAAAATCTTAAACACAACAAAGGAGCAAGAAATCTTTGTTGCTGATTTTCCTTTGATGACTGATCACGGAACTTTTATTATAAATGGTATTGAAAGACTTATTGTTCCACAGCTTGCCCGTTCATACGGAGTATTTTTTACTTCACAAGAATTGAAGGGTAAGACATACTTTGGAGCAAAAATTATCCCTGCACGTGGTGCATGGATTGAAATCGATACAGATGCGGACCACACTATATATGTAAGAATGGACAGAAAGAGAAAATTCCCTGTCACATCACTCTTGCGTGTGTTTGGTGCTGAAACTGATACAGAAATAAAGGCATTGTTTAAAGACAACGCTCTAGCTCTTCCTTTTATTGAATCAACTCTAGCAAAGGATCATGCTAAGACAAAAGATGAGGCATACATAGAAATTCACAGAAAGATGCGCGATGGTGAGCTTGCAACATCTGACAACGCTCGTGAATATGTTGATTCACTATTAAAGTCAGCTGAAAGATATGATCTGTCAAAAGTTGGACGTTTCCGTTTCAATCAAAGATTTGGAAAGCCTATGGATGAGAAGTCAGTTTCAATCATGACACTTAGCTTGGATGACCTAGCTGTTACAATAAATAAAATTATTGAACTATCTCACAATCCAGCTTCAGTTCAAGACGATGTTGACCACTTAGGGTCACGTCGTGTTAGATACGTTGGAGAAATGCTTCAAGCAAAAATTAGAATTGGTATGACTCAAATCAAGAGAAACATTCAAAATAGAATGTCTACAATTGATACTGATGCAAATCTTCCAATTCAATTTATTTCACCTCGTCCACTTCAAGCTCGTATAAAGGAATTCTACACTACAAACCAATTGTCACAATTTATGAGTCAAGAAAATATTCTTGCTGAAATTGAGCACTTGCGTAGAATTTCTGCCCTTGGCCCCGGTGGACTAACCCGTGAGCGTGCTGGAGTTGAGGTTCGTGACGTTCATGCATCTCACTACGGTAGAATTTGTCCTATTCACACACCTGAAGGACAAAACATCGGTCTTGTTTTGCAACTTTCAATGTATGCAAGAATAAATCATTTTGGAATGATTGAAACACCTTATGTAAAGGTGGCTAATGGAGTTGTTACAAAAGAGGTTGTTTATCTTAACGCACTTGAAGAAGAGGGTTGTAAAATTGCCCACGCTGCTATTGATTATGATAAAGATGGTTTGATTGTTAAGAAAACTCTAGAAGTTAGAGTGAATGGTGAGCCTGTGATTGTTGATAGAGAAGAGATTGATTATATTGACGTTGCTACAGAGCAAGCGTTCTCTATTTCAACTTCTATGATTCCATTCTTGAATCACGATGATGCAAACAGAGCACTCATGGGTTCAAACATGCAGAAGCAAGCTACTCCATGTATTGTCCCTGAAGCTCCTTTTGTTGCAACTGGAATTGAAGAAAAGGCCGCATCTGATACTGGACGTATAATTATTGCACCAGAAGATGGACTTATAATTGGAGTTGATGCAAAGAAGGTGGTTCTTCGTGGAAAGAAAGATCATGAGTTTAAACTTGTAAACTTCAGTAGAACAAACCAATTTACAGCTTTTCACCAACGTCCTACAGTAAGTATTGGACAAAAGGTTAAGAGAGGTGATGTTCTTGCTGACACCTCAACATCTGTTGGAGGACAAATGGCACTTGGACAAAACTGTCTTGTTGCTTTCATGACATGGTCTGGAGCAAACTTTGAAGATGCTATTATTCTATCTGAGAGACTTGTTAAGGAATCAAAGTTTACAACTGTTCACATTGAAGAGTTTGTTATTAATGTTCGTGATACTAAGCTTGGGCCTGAAGTAACTACTCATGACATTCCAAACGTTGGAGAAAACAGATTGAAGAATCTAGATGTTGACGGAATTGTAAGAGTGGGAGCTGAAGTTAGACCAGGAGACATTATTGTTGGAAAGATTACTCCAAAGAGTGAAACTCAACTTACTCCTGAAGAGAGACTTCTTAGATCTATCTTTGGTGAGAAATCAAGAGATGTTAAGGATACATCAAAGAGACTAGAAAATGGAAAGAGAGGACGTATTATAAGTGTGAAGATTTTCTCAAGAGAGAGAGGAGATAAACTAGAATCAGGAATTATTAAAAGAATTCACATTGAAGTTGCGCTTCTACGTTCCGTTTCTGTTGGAGATAAGTTGGCAGGACGTCACGGTAACAAGGGAGTTATCTCTCGTGTTCTTCCGGTTGAAGATATGCCATTCATGGCAGACGGAACTCCTGTTGATGTAATTCTTACACCACTTGGTATTCCTTCTCGTATGAACCTTGGACAGATTCTTGAGCTTCACTTGGGTCTTGCAGCTAATAAACTTGGCTATCAAGCTATTGTTCCACCTTTCGTGGGAGCTACAGCTGAAGAAGTTAAGAAAGAATTGGTTTCAGCTGGATTTAATGAAAGTGGAAAGATGAAATTGTTTGACGGTAGAACTGGAGAAAAATTTGCACAAGACATTGCTGTTGGATACATGTATATCTTGAAACTTCACCACATGGTTGAAGATAAGATTCACATGCGTTCCATCGGTCCGTACTCTCTAATTACACAGCAACCATTGGGAGGAAAGGCACAAGGTGGAGGACAGAGATTTGGAGAAATGGAAGTCTGGGCACTAGCAGGATACGGCGCAGCCCACGCACTTAGAGAAATGCTTACAATTAAATCTGATGATATACAAGGTAGAACTCAAGCCTTTGACTCTATTGTTAAGGGACACAAATTATTGGATCCAAATACTCCAGCATCATTCAATGTTCTTCTTTCAAACCTAAGAGGACTTGGAGTTGATGTTGAATTAAATAAAGATTCAACTGATCTTGAAAATGAAGTGGTCGCATATGAGCAAGCGATAGTAGAGGACAATAATTAATTCAATCACTAATATGAATATAAAAAATCCATTAAACGCAAAGCATAAAGAAAAGGGAATAGATGATTTTGAATCTATTGTTCTTAAAATTGCTTCGCCTGATAAGGTTAGAGATTGGTCATACGGTGAGGTTACAAAGCCTGAGACAATGAACTATAGAACTCAAAGAAGTGAGAAAAATGGTTTGTTTGATGAGAAAATCTTTGGACCTGAGAGAGACTTTGAGTGTTACTGTGGAAAGTATAAGGGAATTAGATACAAGGGAATTGTTTGTGAAAAATGTGGAGTTGAACTAACTCGTTCAATTGTTAGACGTGAGAGAATGGGTCATATTGAACTTTGTGTTCCTGTTTCTCATATCTGGTACCTTAGAACTATGCCATCTCGTGTTGCACAGGTTTTGGGAATGAGTCAAGGAGACGTTGAGAAGGTTGTATACTTTGCAGGATACTTGGTTACAAAAGTTCATGAAGAAGAAAAAACTAGACTTCTAAAGGAGCTTGATGGTGAATTCAAAAACAAAGTTAAGACAGTTACAGACGAGAAGACAAAAGAAGCTCTAACTGATCTTTTGATGTCAGCAAAGCGTGATATTGAAAGTATTCAAGTTGGTAGAGTTTTGGACGAAAATCAATATCACAAATTCTCACTAAGATTTGGTGTTGCTTTTGAAGCTGGAATTGGAGCTGAAGCTGTATTTAATATTTTCAAGAATCTTGATTTGTCAAAACTTTTGGCACAACTTGAAATTGATTTTACAAAAGTCTCAGCTGCAGATCGTGAGAAAATGATTAAGAGACTTGCTCTTATCAAGTCAATGGTTCGTTCAAAGATTCGCCCTGAGTGGATGTTTATAACAGCGCTTCCTGTAATTCCTGCTGCACTTCGTCCTATGGTTGCTCTTGAAGGAGGCCGTCACGCAACATCTGATGTTAACGATCTATACAGACGTGTAATCAACAGAAATAATCGTCTAAAGAAGCTTAAGGAAATTAATGCTCCTGACGTAATCCTCCGAAATGAAAAGAGAATTCTACAAGAAGCAGTTGATGCGCTGATTGATAATACAATTAGACATGGTAATGCATCTTTTGCAGGATTAAACGCCGCACAAAGACGTCCACTTAAATCTCTTGCTGATAATCTAAAAGGAAAGAGAGGGTTGTTCCGTCAAAACCTTCTTGGAAAGCGTGTTGACTACTCAGGACGTTCAGTAATTGTTGTTGGTCCAAATCTTAAATTGGATCAATGTGGAGTTCCAAAGCATATGGCACTTGAGTTGTTTAGACCATTCGTTGTTTCTGAACTTATTAAGAAGGAAATGGCTTTCAACATTAGAGGAGCATCAAGATTAATTGATGATGGTATTCCTGAGGTTTGGGCTATTCTTGAAAATGTTATTAAGGAGAAATATGTTCTTCTAAACCGTGCCCCAACACTTCACCGTCTTTCAATTCAAGCATTCAGACCTGTTCTTATTGAAGGAAATGCTATTCAACTTCACCCACTAGTTTGTTCTCCATTCAACGCTGACTTTGACGGAGATACAATGGCTATTCACGTCCCACTTTCAGAAGAAGCACAGCTTGAAGCTAAAGAGATTATGGCGGCTGATAAAAATATTCTAAAGCCTGGATCAGGTGACCCAACTGTAACTGCAAAGCTTTTGGATATTGTTCTTGGATCATTCTGGATGTCAAGATTTATCGAAGGAGAGAAAGGAGAAGGAAATTACTATGGAAGTATTGACGATGCTATTCAAGCACTTAGCTTCGGCGCATTATCTTACAGAGCAAAAATCCACGTAATTGTACCTGAGGAAGAAAAGTATGGAGAAGATAAAGGAAAGATGATTGAAACAAGTATTGGAAGAATATTGTTCAACAATGTTTTGCCAACAAATCATCCTTTCATAAACAAGGAAATTACAAAGCCTGTTTTGAATAATATTATCGATGATATTATTACAGACCAAGGTCTTGGAAAAGTTGCTCCTTACATTGACGCCCTTAAAGATTTTGGATTCAAATATCTAACAGAATCTGGTGTTACTTGGAGTATGGACGATATTCAAGTTCCAGAAGGAAAAGCTGAGCTTGTAAAAATTGCAGAAGGAAAGTCATTAGAAGTTCTTGAGCAATATAATGAAGGTCTTCTTTCTCAAGAGGAAAAGCACAGAAAGAATGTTTCAATTTGGCAAGATACTAAATCACAAATTGAGAAACTTGTTGGGGAAGGATTGGATAAAAACGGTCCGGTATATGACATGGTTATCTCAGGAGCTAGAGGTTCAATGGGTCAGCTTACACAGATGATTGGTATGAAGGGTTTGATTGCAAACTCACAAGGAGAGACATTGGAACTTCCAATTATCTCATCTTTCAAAGAGGGATTTTCACCTATTGAATATTTCTTGTCATCTCACGGTGCTAGAAAGGGTATGACAGACATCGCTCTTAACACAGCTAAGTCAGGATACCTTACTAGAAAGCTATTCGTTGTTGCACAAAGTGTGATGATTACTGAGGAAGATTGTGGAACAAAAGAAGGAATTGCAGTTAATAAAATTGGTTCATCAGGAATCAGTTTGACAATGCTAAAGATTGCAACTGGACGTGTTCTTGCAAAGGATGTTGTGAATGAATCAGGCGAAGTATTGTTCAAGAAGAATCACATGATCACAAAAGAAGATGCTAAATTGCTTGATAAGCAAGGTGTGTCTGAAATCTTTGTTAGATCTCCACTTTCATGTAAGACACCGGGTGGAATCTGTAGAATGTGTTACGGATCTGACCTTGGACGCGGTGCACTTGTTGAGACAGGAGAGGCTGTTGGAACAATTGCTGCACAAGCCGTTGGAGAGCCTGGAACACAGCTAACTATGCGTACATTCCACTCAGGAGGAGTTGCTGTTGTTGGAGGAGATATTACAGCTGGACTTCCTCGTGTTGAAGAAATTTTTGAAAAGAGAAATCCAAAGAACGCCGCTGTTGTTGTATCACATGATGGTATGATTACTGACATCAGAGAGGTTGGAAAGGAGAAGATAATTAAACTTCTTCCAGATGTTCCAACAAAGAGTAAGAAGGGAACAGAAATTGAATTCTCATGTCACTATGCCCGTGTGTCTCTAGTTAAGATTGGACAACATGTTTCAAAGGGAGACATCATAACAGACGGTCACGCAAGTATTGAAGACTTGTTTGAGTACGCTGGTATCGCTCGTACACAAGAGTATATTATTTCTGAAGTTAAAAAGATTTATGAACTTCAGGGAGAAAATGTTTCAAGAAAGCATATTGAAATTATTGTTCGCCAAATGTTCTCTCGTATCAAGATTAAACAAGCTGGAGATACACAATTTGCAATCGGAGATATTGTTGAGCAATTTGAGTTGGATCAAGAAAATGCAAGAGTTAAAAGTCTTGTAAAGGGAGCTGAATTTATTGAAGCTAAAGGAGAGCCTATAGTGCTTGGTATTACAGAGGCATCCCTAACTAGAAGAAGCTTCCTTTCAGCAGCTTCATTCCAACACACAAACAGAATGCTTATCAATGCATCTCTTAAGGCCCAAAAGGATCCATTGTATGGAATTATGGAAAACGTAATTATCGGAAGATTGATTCCTGCTGGATCAGGATTTAAGGGAAGTGAGAAACACAAGATGATTGAGAAATTGAGAGAGACAGTTTTGGAAGAAGAAGGTTTCCTAGAATAAGGAGGGATAATAACGAGTGGGTAGGGTGAGGGCAAGGGTGCCAACCCTTCACATTCGGAAATTGGAATTCTATATGGAAACGTCGGCTAGGTCACATAAAAAATAAAAATAATGTCATCAGCTGCTCAAACAATTAAAGAAAGGCTCGGTATCGCAGATGTTATTGGAGCTTATATAAAAATTGAAAAGACAGGCGCAAACTACAAGGCGCGCTGTCCTTTTCATAATGAAAAAACTCCGTCATTCTTCATTTCACCTGCAAGAAATAATTATTATTGTTTTGGGTGTGGCGCAAAGGGAGATATATTTACCTTCGTAGAAGAGTTTGAAAAAATAGATTTCCTTGGTGCACTTAAAATATTGGCAGAAAGAGCGGGGGTTGAGCTTGAGCAATTTCAGCACGATAGGAGTAAGGATTCTGAACTAGATAAATTAAGAAATATTCTGGAGCTTTCAACTGTATTCTATGAAGAGCAATTAAAAAATCCATATGCAAAATTTGCAGAAGAATATTTACTAGAAAGAGGTTTAACTGAAGAGACAATTAAGACTTGGAGAATTGGTCTTGCATCAAATGAATGGAGAGGGCTTGGAGATTATCTTCGTTCAAAAAATATTGGAAATACGGAAATGGAAAAGGTTGGTTTAATTAAACAAACCGGTACTAGCGTATACGATAGATTTAGAGAGAGAATAATGTTTCCGCTTTTTGATTCATCTGGAAGAGTTGTTGGATATTCCGGAAGGTTTATTAAGTTTCCGATGGCGGAGTCAACACCTGCAACAGTCAATTCACAATCTGGAGATGAAAATAGAGAGCCTCCAAAATATCTAAACAGCCCCGATGGAGTACTGTTTAATAAATCAGAAATTCTTTATGGATATCATAAAGCAAAAGAAGGTATTAGAAAATTTGGTTATGCAATTCTGGTTGAAGGTCAATTTGATATGTTGATGGCGCATCAAGCAGGATTTAATAATACTGTTGCAACATCAGGAACTTCTCTAACGGCGCTTCATTTGGAAAAGATAAAGAGGTTAACTGATAATACGATGATTGTTTATGACGCTGATAAGGCTGGACTCAAAGCTTCACTACGTGCATGGGAATTGGCGCTTTCATTGGGAATGGATGTAAAAATTGCAGCTCTTCCAAAAGGGGAGGATCCAGCTTCTTTGATATTGTCTGATAAGGAGAAATTTAAGTCTTGTCTAAAAAATGCAAAACATATAATTGATTTCTATTTGGATATATTAGAAAGGGAAGGGTTAACTGGACGTGTACTATGGAAGGCTGTTGAGGTTGAAGTTTTGCCGTATGTACTAGCAATTGAGAGCTCTATTGATAGGGCACATTTCATCAATAGAATTAGCATAAGAACAGATATTCATGAAGCTGATTTGCGAGCAGAATTGGAAAGGTTGATGGTGAAGATGAAGGTTGCTCCAAAAGCAGCTAGTGGATCTTTGGGGCAAGAGGTGAATACCTCAAGGGATTCTGGAACTGTTTCAGATCACTCAATAATTAAAGGAGTTGATGATTTGAATGATAGCGATAAAAAGACCCTCGATAGAATGATTGGCTTGATATTGTGGCTCAGGGACTCTGCAAATTTGAGCAAGTCAGAAGAGGTATTGAATAGAGCAATGACTTTTCTGGATAAAAATAGTAGAAAATATTTTGATGAAAGAATTGCAACCTCACCAACAGAATTATCTTTTGAAGCAGAAGTATTGTTTGCTGGAAGTTCAAAACTAGATCAGGATATTGAAGAGTTATTGTTGGAAATTGAAGAGAGGGCATTGAAACAGAGGCTGTCTAATTTGATGAATGATTTAAACAAGATGGAAAAATTGCAGAAAAAGGAGGAAGCAATGGAAATATTAAATGAGTGCCAAACTATATCTTTAAAATTATCAGAAGTGCAAAGAAAAAAGAAATTGTATGGATAGATAAAATAAATAATTCTAGAGCCCAAGGTCTTTCTGGGGCTGGAAAATTTATTATATTGTGATATGATTTCTAATAAATAAAAGGTGTTATGCC
>CAIPFZ010000020.1 GCA_903864515.1 uncultured bacterium | reverse complement strand
GTCCCAGATACCGCTTTGTAACAAATACCTTGTGCGTCATTGTCATATGGGTGAACAGGAATTGCTGATAGATATTTTCTTTGAACCAATAATGCAGATATATTATCAAAGTTTGCACAAAGTGGACTTATAGTGTGATTGACAGCAGCACTCGCTTTCTTTGTGAAGAATGCCAGTTTATTACCCCAGAAATCTGTGCCTGTATGTGCTGTCTCAGAATACTTGTAATTTGTGGACAATGCAGGGTTTACAGGATACTCCTGATTATCGTTAAAATACATATCAACAGCGGTTCTAAACTGACTTAAGTCTTGTGCAATCTTCTCGTCATTACTCTTCATTCTAGCCTCAGATAGACTATTTACAACCAGTGCGGATATTAGAGAGATGATCGCAACAACTACAAGTATTTCAATTAATGTAAAAGCTTTTTTGTATTCCACCGCTTTTATATTTTTTGAAATATTATGTTTAAAATATTTTAAATTCATAGTGATTTAATTATATCACCTCGAGTGTCTTTGTATAGTTCTGTTGTGATTTGTTTTGAACTTTAATAATCAAACTTTATGCTTAACAGGATACTCTGAGTATAATTAAGATGTATGTTGACAGTAGTTCTAAACAGGCTTAAGTTCTGCGTAATCTTCTCATCGTCCGCCTTCATTCTAGCTAAGGACATTTCATGACAAACTATTATCAATCGGGAAAAGACGCTTCAAAGGTGTAAATTTACCAAAACAGATTAATATATAAATGCTGATGTCGGTAAGACTTAATTACGGGACCATGTTACCTCCTGGCATGAACGGGCTAGCTCCTGGATCGCTGAATAGTGGCCATGTACCTCCACCTAGTGTACCTCCATCTAGTGTACCTCCTGTGCTGAATCCTGGTCCGTATAATGTCATGCAAGTGGCAGGTAGTGGAGTGTAGTTTTCTTCAATTAGTTTTTGACATGGATAGCAGTATCCACCAAGTTCAACTTCACCGGTGGTACACGGTGGTGAAGTTGGATCCCATGTTGAGCCAATACTGCCACCGCTTGTGGCCGGCACACAATTTCCAAATACATCCGTTGTCATACCCAGGGTGTTATTACATGAGATTGGTGTGGCTATAAAAAAACTGCTGATACAGGCGTCGGAATAAGGGTCTTGCGTGAATCCTGGTCTGCAAGTCAAGGATGCAGTCCTTGTGTTTGTATATGGTGTCTTGCAAGATTTTGTTGCTGTATCATAGACCATACCTATGGATGTACATGATCCATTTACAACTCCACTTGTTAGGCCAAGAACTTTGTCAATTGTTGTTATTGTATTGGAAGTTAAAGATTCAAAAGGGTTTGTTGCAGCGGCGTCTGTGCCTGCTGGATATTTTATTTGTTCATTTGAATCGATAGAATTAGTTGTTTTATATAAATCTTCAACTCCAACTCTACTTGTGTCACCTGAAATAAAACCAGTCCTTCTACTTATTGTGGAGCTATCAGCTAAAGTACCCTTGGCAGTCAATATACCATAGGCAGAAAATGTCTTAACTTTCGTACCAGATACCGCTTTGTAACAAATACCTTGTGCGTCATTGTCATATGGGTGAACAGGAATTGCTGATAGATATTTTCTTTGAACCAATAATGCAGATATATTATCAAAGTTTGCACAAAGTGGAC
>CAIPFZ010000019.1 GCA_903864515.1 uncultured bacterium | reverse complement strand
TCAGGATTTACTGTTTGACCTTGGTACAGTGATTGAATTTTATAAAAAATAGTATTTAATTTTAAAAACACAACCATGTCTAACTCAAATATCGTATTACCATCAAAGCCAAAGATTGTAGAAGAGACTTCTTCAAAGGGAGTTTATGAAATCGAGGGTCTTTACCCTGGTTATGGACACACTCTTGGAAACTCTCTTAGACGTATAATTCTTTCATCCCTTACTGGTGCTGCAATCACAAAAGTTAAGATTGCAGGTGTTGCTCATGAGTTTTCTGCAATCGACGGAGTTAAGGAGGATGTTATTAACATCATTCTTAATCTTAAGAAAGTTAGATTTGCTCTTACAACAGATGAACCACAGGTTGTTACAATCAAGGTTAGGGGAGAGAATGTTGTTAAGGCTGGAGACATTAAATTGTCGGGTCAAGTAACTCTTGCAAATCCAGATCTACACCTATTCACAATCACTCATAAAGATACAGAGATAGACATGGAGTTAACGGTGGAGCAAGGAATCGGTTATGTTAGAAAGGAGGAAATAGAGAAAGAAAGAGTAGATATTGGTGCGATTGCACTTGACGCTGCTTTTTCTCCTATAATTTCTGCTAACTATGATGTAGAGGAAATGCGTATTGGAGACAGAACTGACTTCAATAGATTAACTCTTATGATTCAAACAGATGGAACAATAACTCCACATGATGCACTTGAGAAGTCAATTGAAATCATGATCAATCAATTGAGAGCTGTTGTTGGATTCAAAGAAGATAAAATTGAGGCCGCTGCTCATAGTAAGGAGAAGGAGGTAGCTGAAGAATCTTCAAAGGTTGCGACACTAGAAGACAAAGAGGCACTTGATGACGCTCTTAAGACACGTATCGAATCAATCGATCTATCTCAAAGAACAACAAATGCTCTTGTAAATGCAAATATCAGAACTATCGGAGGTCTTATTCGTAAGAAGGAAAAAGATATTCTTGATATTGAAGGATTAGGAAACAAAGGACTAGAAGAAATCAAAACCCTTCTTAGTTCTCTAGGTCTTGACCTTAAAGAATAAGTTTAAAGAAATTAGTAATTATTAAAGAAATAAAAGTAAAGCCATGAGACATCATAATGCAAACAGAAAATTCGGTCGAAAGACAAACCAACGCAGAGCACTGCTACGTTCACTTGCACGTGAGCTTTTCTTGCATGGTAAAATTGTTACAACAGAAGCTAAGGCAAAGGAATTGCGCCCATACGCTGAAGAGTTGATAACTATCGCTCGCCAAAATACTGTTCACTCAAGAAGACAAGTTGAGTCAAGAATGGCTAACAATACTATTTCACACAAGCTTTCAAATATAATTGCTCCAAAGTATCTTGAGGTTAACGGTGGTTATACAAGAATTATTAAACTTGATCGTCGTCCATCAGATGGAAGTAAAATGGCGGCAATTGAATTAATTTCTAAATAATTATAAATATATGAAGTACGTAATAGACGCAAAAAACAAAAAGATAGGAAGAGTAGCACAAGAAGCTGCTTCAATACTTATGGGAAAGAATAGTGTTAACTATTCAAAGAATTCAATTCCTGAGGTTACAGTTGAAATAATCAATACATCTAAGGCTGATATTAATGCCCAAAGAAAGGATGATAAATACTACAAGAACTATTCAGGATATCCTGGAGGACAAAGAATAAGAACTATGTCAAAGGTTATAGAGGATAAGGGATATTCAGAAGTATTTAGAATTGCAGTTAATGGAATGCTTCCTGATAACAAGCTTAAGGCAAAGATGATGACTCACTTAACAGTAACTGAGTAAACATCAATATCGTAATTTAAATAATAATATGAGTGAACATAAAAAATATACAGAGACAATTGGAAGAAGAAAAACAGCTAGCGCAAGAGCTAGAATTACTGAGTCTACAAAATCTTCTATAACAGTAAACGGCAAGGAACTAGCTGAATACTTCAAAACTGCAACACTTCAAGGAAAGGCGATCGCTGCACTTGATTTGGCAGAACACAAGTTTGCAATAACTGTAAAGGTAGTTGGAGGAGGGATTGCAGGACAAGCTGAGGCAGTAAGACATGCTATTGCTCGCGCAATTGAGAAGCATACTCCAGCGCTTCGTGGGGTTCTAAAGAGTGAAGGGCTTCTAAGAAGAGATCCAAGAGCAAAGGAAAGAAGAAAGTTCGGATTGAAGAAAGCGAGAAAGGCTCCACAGTGGTCAAAGCGTTAATCTCAACACTTCGGCGAAATCAATTCTGTTTCCGACATTCATTCCAAAATACGAAATACAGAAAACATAAAAGTATAATAGAAAGTTCAAAATTAGTTCTTTCCAAAAACCAAAAAAAACAAGAATCCCCAAAAGGGGTTTTTGTGTTTTTAAATATTAATTAAAGTAACTGTAAGACTCTGGAACATACAACTCATTTCAATTATTATTAAATTCTGGTAAAATTACCCAGTAGGTGATCTTGCTGGATCAATCAAATTAAATTTCTTATGAAAAAAACACTAAAGGTTTTTAAATTCACGTTTAAGAATTTCCTAAGATTCAATCCGTATTTAACTGTATTTTTAGCGCTCTTTATTTTAGCTACATCGCAAATTCCTTTCCTGTCATCAAAAATATCGTCAGATATTATAAATAAACTCATTGATTATACAAACAATCCAGCGGGTGGACTTGAGACCGTGGCGTTATTTGCTCTAGCGTGGGCGGGAATTAAGTCACTGCAAAGCTTGGTGAGTAGTTTGAAGCAGTATCTCAATACAGTCTGGAGATATAGAATACAGCAATCATTAGAAAAGGTTTATATTGAGCATACTATAAGTTTGGACTCTGGTGTAATGGAGAGTAAAGACTTTCAGAATCTTGTTCAAAGAGCATTTAGAAATGGCACTAGTCCTATTAGTCAGGTCATGCTCTATTTTATTAATATAATTTCACCAATTGCATCGGTACTGACATCGTCTGTTATTATCCTACTATTGGATTGGAGAATTTTCATACTGTCTTTGGTATCAATTATTCCACAAATACTAATTGAGAAGAAATATGGTAAAAAAAGCTGGAGTATTTGGTCTGATGGGGCTGGTGTTGTAAGAAGACGATACTATCAACACAGGGGAATGATAACCAGTGAATCTTCACTAACTGAAATTAAGAGGTTTGGCGCTGTTAATTTCTTCAAAGATCAAGTCTATGATCTTTCAGAAAAAACAACATCAGAATTGATTATAAATGAAAGAAGTCGTTACAAAAAATACTTCTTTGTGGAGTTTCTAAACATTCTTAGTTTTATAGGTATAATCTTTATATTAATTAACAATATTACATCAGGTGTAATATTAATTGGTGCGTTTTTGTTCTATATTCAAACTATAGAAAGATTCTCTAACTCAATTTCAGATTTATTCGTCGGTATTGCTTATCAAGAAGAGAATATAACTTTGGTTGACGAGATTATTGATTACCTGGAAATCAAGCCATTAATAAGAACCAAAAATCCTGTTAAGTTAACTGTCAAAGACTTTTCTATCGCTCCTGAAATTGTGTTTGATAATGTGTCCTTTAAATATCCAGAGACAAGTAAATATATTTTAAGAAATTTGTCATTTACCATTAAATCGGGAGAGAGGATAGGGCTTGTCGGAGTTAACGGAGCTGGAAAATCTACAATCGTTAAATTACTACTTAGAATTTTTGATCCAACTTCAGGTAAGATAACTATAAATGGAATTGACTTAAAGAATATTACCCCTGAGGACTGGTGGGTTCACGTTTCAGCATTAATGCAATTATATAATGTATATAATTCGTCAACAGTTAAGGATTCTATAATGGTAAGCAACTATGCTCGAACCGATAAAGTTGATAATAAAAAGTTCATGGAAAGTATTAAGAAAAGTGGAGCGGATGTATTTATTAAAAAATGGAAAGATAAATACGATTCTGTCATTGGAAAAATCTATGGAGGAGAATCTCTTTCAACAGGACAGATGCAAAAAATGGCGCTCGCTAGAACTTTTTACAAGGACTGTTCTCTCATGATCCTAGACGAGCCAACTGCTGCAATTGACGCCGAGTCAGAAATTGAGATATTTGAAGAGTTGGAGAAACTTCCAAGAACCATCTCCGTTCTTTATATTAGTCATGATATGGCAACAATTAAAAAAGCAGACAGAGTGATATTAATAGAAAATGGAGGAATTGCAGAGAGCGGAAACCATAATGAATTAATGGAAAAGGATGGACACTACGCTAGAATATACAATGCTCAGCTAAACAACTTAACAAAAGAGACGGCCTAATATATAATCAGAATCCTATGAAAGACGACAAAAACAGACACCAAAGCGATGATATACAGCTTGATGATGATTTAACTACAGCTCCTAAAACAGCTAGTGATATGGACTCAACAGAATCTGACAGCGCTGAATTTGATGACCTTGAAACAGAGGAGTTTGTTGATACTGACGAGGAGGGTAAAGAGCTCGGTTCTTCTGCCAAGCTAAAGCAACTCAGGGAGAAATTAAAGGTTGCAATTGAAGAGAAACAGCAATATCTAACTGGTTGGCAAAAAGAGAAAGCAGAGTTCATAAATATCAGAAGAAGAGATGAAGAATCTAAGCAGGAATTCTATAAATTTGCCGTACAAGGCCTTCTGGAAGAGCTTTTACCGGTACTAGACAGCTTTGATATGGCTATGTCAAATAAAGAGGCCTGGAACGCAGTTTCTGGCGAATGGAGGGCTGGTATGGAGACGATTTATAGTCAATTCAAGGGAATTCTAGCTAAAAATGGGGTAGAGGCCTTTGGTGAGATTGGAAACCCTGCTGATCCTGCAAAATTTCACATGATTGGGGTAGATAATACAGATGACGGTAAACTAGATCATACAGTTTCTGCTGTGCTTCAAAAGGGGTATATGTTTAAGGAGAAGGTACTTAGACCTGCAATGGTTCGGGTTTTTCAAGCTTAAATTTAATATTAATGAGGAAAATATTTTATCTAATATTTGGATTGATAAACTTAGGAATGATTAAGCTTAGTAATGTATCTGTGTTGCCATGCGCATTTAATAGATACGAGACTGAATCTATGGCATGTACGATTGCTACCCATTTATCTTTCTGGTTTGGAATAGTGGGTGTCTTTACAGCTGTCTTGCTTTTGTTTGTTCTTACTAATAAAGATATCGTTAAGTATAAGGTTGCTAGAATGGTATTGTTAACAAGTATACTAGTTCAATTCGCATATCTCATCAGGATTTTTATCTGAATATTATTTAAATTTATTATTACATTGTTTTTTGGGTAAAAAAAACAGTTTAGTTGGTCTTGGGGCGCGACTCAAATATCGAATTTAGAAGAGACCTGTCCCATTTTAAACACTTGACAAGTATGCTATAATGAAAGCCTTAAAAGATGATAATCGCCCAAAAAACCTATAAACATAAGGTGCTATTGCTAATGAAGGTTGGATTAGCAGTTTTTATGGTGGTTGTTTTTCTGGCTCAAAATACAGGTAGTGGGCTATATGAGGCAAAGGATTTTGTTTATAAAAAGCTCAATGCTACTGAGGTACAATATTTTCTAAGTAATTTAAATGCTCTTCCGGACCCGGTTAGTACCATTAGTGCCACGGAAGGATCTTCGGCAGAATCAACTCAGGGTATTAACATTGAAGCGCTTTCTGCACAAATTCATGCACACATCAAGAGTGCTGTTGAACCAATATTACTTCAAGAGGCAACAAGGGACGCTTTAATTTTAAAGACAGACTCTCCTTCATTTACAACGCATCAAAGCTCGGCAAATGTGTTGATGTTTTCAACTTTACTCGGACTACTTACATTTCTGTCAATTATAAGTCTTGGGTTAATATCAAAAAATACAGAATCTCTTAGACTAAAGCAACTTATAGCTTCAATTTCGCCAAGAGCTCCAAATAAATTATTTAATTTACCTTTTAAATTTAAAATTCAATCTAACTAATAATCTAAACTAGAATTGATTTTAAAGTACGGCTTTTATTGGTATGTATTATTAATTAATATTACACATAGATTACAAAAATTAACTAAATTAAATAAAATATGTCAAAAATAATCGGAATAGACTTAGGAACTACAAACTCAGCGGTTGCGGTAATGGAGGCGGGTACCCCAAAGATTCTTGAGAACGCAGAAGGCTCAAGAACAACACCTTCAATTATTGCAATCTCAAAAACAGCAGAAAGACTTGTTGGATTATTAGCAAAGCGTCAAGCTGTGACAAATCCAAAAAATACTGTCTATGGAATCAAAAGATTTATCGGACATAGTTTTGATGAATCTGGAGTTCAAGCAGATATGAAAACTGTTGCTTATGAAATTTCAAAAGCAGACAACAATGGAGTTAATATCAAGATGGGAGATAAAAACTATACCCCAGAGGAGGTTTCAGCAATGATTCTTTCAAAAATTAAAGCCGATGTTGAAGCAAAGCTTGGAGAGAAAATAACACAAGCTGTTATTACTGTTCCTGCATACTTCAATGACTCACAAAGACAAGCAACAAAGGATGCTGGAAAGATTGCTGGACTTGAGGTGATGAGAATTATAAATGAGCCAACAGCAGCAGCTCTTGCTTACGGATTCAATAAAAAGAAAGATGAAAAACTAGCTGTCTTTGACTTTGGAGGAGGTACATTTGATATCTCAATTCTGGAGGTTGGAGATGATGTTGTGGAGGTTAAGGCAACAGACGGAGACCATCGTCTAGGAGGACGTGATATTGACTATAAGCTTCTAAATTACATCGCAGATGAATTTAAGAAAGAGAATGGAATTGATCTTAAGAAAGACCCACTTGCAATGCAAAGACTTGATGAGTCAGCTGAAAAGGCAAAGATTGAGCTTTCAACTGCGACAGAAACTGAGATAAATATCCCATTCATAGCAAACGATGAATCAGGACCAAGACACTTGGTGCTAAAATTAACTCGTGCAAAATTGGAAGAAATTGCAGATGAATATGTTGAGCGTGCAATGCAAATTACAAAGCGAGCAATTGAGGCTTCACCATTTAAGGTTGGAGAGATCAATGAGATAATCTTGGTGGGAGGTCAAACAAGAATGCCAAAGATTAGAGAAGCTGTTAAAGCTTTCTTTGGTAAGGAGCCAAATCAAACTATTAACCCAGATGAAGTTGTGGCGCTTGGGGCTGCAATTCAAGGTGGGGTTCTAGCGGGAGATGTAAAAGATATATTGCTTCTTGACGTTATTCCACTATCTTTGGGAATTGAGACTATGGGAAATGTTTCTACAAAATTAGTAGAGAGAAACACAACCATTCCAACATCTCGTTCACAAATATTTTCAACCGCTGCTGATAATCAAACATCTGTTGAAATTCACATTGTTCAAGGAGAGCGTGCGCTTGCAAAAGACAATAAGTCCCTTGGAAGATTTATCCTAGATGGTATTCCACCAGCACCAAGAGGTATGCCACAAGTTGAAGTTACATTTGACGTGGATGCAAACGGAATTCTAAATGTTAAGGCGAAGGAGAAGACTACAAACAAAGAGCAGTCAATTAGAATTGAAGCAAGTTCAAGTCTTTCAAAGGATGATATTGAAAAGATGAAGAAGGATGCAGAGATCTACGCTGCTGAAGATGAGAAGAAGAAAGAAGAAATTGAAGCTAGAAACACAGCTGACAATATGATCTATACTGCTGAGAAAGCAATCAAGGAGAATAAAGAAAAGCTTCCAGCTGAAGTTGTTACTGGAGTTGAGGAGAAAATTTCTGCACTTCGTGCGATTAAAGATGCAGGAGAGTTGGATGCTGTTAAAAAAGCAACTGAGGAACTATCATCTGAAATGTCAAAAATTGGTGAGGCAATGAGTAAGGCTGGAGCAACACCTGAGGGTAGTGCGGATGGTGCAAGTAGTGGTACAGGAAGTGAGTCTGGATCAGGATCTGATACTTCATCAACAGGGCAAGCTGAAGGAGAAAACATCAGAGATGCGGAAACAAAATAATTAAACTATTTTTTACAAATCGCACGTCTCTGTGCGAGCGGGTGTCTGTCGTGCAAATATTGTGCGAAGGACATTCGTCATACAATTAATAAATTAAAAGAGGAATCGTCCTCGAAAATCAAAACACACAATGGCTAAAGACTATTACAAAACACTAGGGGTTGATAAGGGTGCAAGTAAGGATGAAATTAAAAAGGCATTCAGAAAACTTGCACACGAACATCACCCAGATAAAAATCCCAAAAACGCAGAAAAGTTTAAAGAGATTTCTGAGGCGTATAGTACGTTATCTGATGATAATAAGCGTGCACAATATGATCAATTTGGTGCAGATGGTCCTGCTGGGTTTGGGGGTGGAGGATTTAATGGTCAAGGACAAGGTGGATTTGGAGGATTTGATTTTTCTGGTTTTCAGGGTGGGTTTGGCGGACAAGGCTTTGGTGGAGATGGAGTTGAATTTGATTTAGGAGATATCTTTGGAAGCATGTTTGGTGGTGGAGGTAGAGGATCATCAAAAAAACAAAGAAGAGGACGAGATATTGAAATTGATATTCAGCTTGATTTCAAATCTTCTATTTTTGGAAAAGAAGAACAAATACAAGTTAGCAAAGATAGTACCTGTAAGCATTGTGATGGGACAAGAGGGGAGCCTAATACTAAATTTGACGATTGTGCCATATGTCACGGAACTGGAACTGTACATGAAATTAAACGAACTTTCTTTGGTCAAATGCAAAATGCAGTTACATGTGATAAATGTTTTGGAACAGGTAAGGTGCCAAAGGATAAATGTCATGTCTGTAAAGGCGTGGGTACCACTCATAGTACAGAAACAATTAATGTAATTATACCTCCAGGGATTAATCCAGGAGATACACTTAGAGTCTCTGGAAAGGGAGAGTCTGTAACAGGGGGAGTGTCTGGTGATCTTTATGTAAAATTACACATCAAAAAGCATTCCAATATTATTAAGGATGGATATAATCTAGTTTATCCTCTGGAGGTTAAGCTAACTGACGCTTTACTTGGAGCCGATGTAAAGGTTGAGGTATTGGATGGGGAGTTAACACTAACGATTCCAGCAGGTATTACTCATGGTGAAATGCTTAGGGTTCGCGGGCGAGGAGTTCCAATGGACAATAAAGCATCACATAGAGGAGATTTATTATTTAAGATCTCTATACATATTCCAAAGAGGCTATCAAGGGAATCTAAAAAAATATTGGAAGATTTAAGAAAGGAAGGACTTTAAAAGCTAGGTATATAAAATCCAAGTTTTACATATAATGTGTTGACAAAGGTGTATATTTGGCTAGTATTTAAAAAGATGCAAATCGAGTGATATGCATCTTTTTTAGTTCCTACACAATCAAAAACTGATAAATCGAAAAAGAAAGGAAAATGTAATAAATCATGAATACTCAAGAGAAGATTCTGTATGCAATACTTGTTTCAACTAATTGCATAATTGCATACCATTGGGCATTGTACGGCTTTTTGGAATCAACCTTAACCCGGCCTCTAAAGAAGGCTTTATATCTGTCTATGTTTATCGGCGTATTATCAATTCTAATATCAGGTATCTTGAAGAGGTATTACGATGTGAAGTTTGATTACTTTTCAGAAGATAATATGAGGGCAGTTTATTATGTGCTGGTTCCACCTATTGCACTACTAATTGTCCTCAGGGTTATATTCATCAAAACAGGTATACCAGAATACAATAGGGCCATGATTGCAACAAATCACTGGAAGATATTCAATTTTAGCCCCGGCGAACTGTTGATTGAGAATGGATCCAATCTAAGACAATTTCCTCTTGCATTAAGAGCTTTGAGATATTTTGATAAATCTATTCGTATGCAGATGAATGCATCAATAGTAAATCGAAGTAGATGCAATTCTCCTCTAGACAGAAGGACTCATATGAATATCTATTACAACAACATTGAAAACATAGCATTGGCCTTAAGTGGAAAGTCTATATTGCTTCGTATGATGAATCGACTAGATGAAGCAAAGAAGTGCGTAGTTGATGCATTAGGGTATATGGATGAGTTTTTAATGCACAGGCATGCCGGGGTAAAAGAGATGGAGACGGTGAGTCTCCTTAATTTTCAACTGGCTGAAATTGCACATGTTCAAGGTTTAAACTCTGAGGCCAGAGAGTACTACAGCAAATGCATTTCAATCGATAGTGACTTTGGTAGGCATGAAGATGTCTCTTTTGTTAAGGGTCTTCTACAAAAGTTGACCTAAGACAGTTTTGTCTTCTGTCTATCCAATTATCCGCGCAGTACATGTACTGCGCGGATCTTCTTTTACCAGAATAATTTAATTTGCTATAATTATTGGATGAACAATATTACAAAACAAGATGTGCTATCTTTTCTGAAAGATCACTATTTGATGCAGATTGCAACTGTTTCTGGTGATCAGCCAGGTGTTTCTGTTATGCTCTATACAGTAGATGATGACATGAATTTTTATTTTGGAACCCACAAGGACTCTTTTAAGATCAAGAATCTATTAGCAAATCCTAAGGTAAGTGCAGTTGTATGGGAATTTGGTAAAATTCAGGTTCAAATTAACGGTTCAGCCTCACCGGTTGAGGATTCTTCTGAGCAGGCAGAGGCGATGGAAAAATTAGCTGATTCAGCTACAATGAATAGTGATTTCTGGCCACCTTTGTTTAGAATAAAAGGAGGAGATTATATTTTAATGAAAATTAAACCTAATTGGATGAGAGTGCTAGATTTGACAAATAATACAATAAGACAGGAGGAGAGTCCTTTTATAGAAATAAAATTATAAACATGGAGAATACAAATAAAAAAATAGTAATATTACTTAATGATAACGATGCCTTAATGTCCTTAGTTTGTAAAAAGAAATTTCAGAAAGAGGAAGGCTGGGATTCAATAATTACAAACAACTACGATGAGGCAATTAATAAGATTAAGGAAATAAGACCAGATATTGTCTTAACTAATATAATACTTAAGTCAACGGAAAAAAATGGGTTTGATTTAATATCAGAAATTAGATCCAGTAAGGATCTTGATAAGATAAATATCGTTGTCTTTACGGAGCTTGGACAAGATTCTGACATAGAGAAGGCAAAAATGCTTGGTGCAAATGAATACTATATTAAGAGTCAAATCACAATTAGAGATTTAATTGATAAGGTAAAAAACATTCTTCTGGAACAAAAATAGAGAATTCATATAAGTTAATTTAATAAAAAAAGTGAATATTTTATATTCACTTTTTTTATTTTACTAAATTTTCTTATTTATATGACTTATCGTTGCTTTGTTTAAGTTACCGTCTGCAGGATAGATTTTATTCTTCTTTTGATATTTAATTAATGCATTCTTAGTTGATTTTCCAAAAGTCTTTGTCTCGTATCCGACAGACCCAGCCTTACCTTTTTTACTATTGATTAAGAAACCATTTTTGTTAAGAAAAATTTGAAGATTCTTAACATCAATACCAGAGGATCCTGATTTTAATACTTTAGTGAATTTTACTGGAGCATTTGATGTTGCTGTCTTTGTTGCAGGCCTTTTATCTTCTGCTAACAATGATCTAAATATATTGGCTGGCAAACTACTACCTCCACTACTGCTTACGCTATATGTTACTGAGGGTGTTATTACTACTGGTGGTGTTGAAGTGGCTGGTGTATTGTTCTCTTCCGCTACCGCACTCGTCGTTGTACTTACCGTAGCTGGAGAACTTGTTCCAAGAGCGTTAATTGCTGACACCGCAAAAAGATAACTCGTATTTGCAGTCAAACCATTTACAGTTGTTGAAGTTGCTGTACTTGGTGCGTGTGCAAAAGTTGAAGTGGCACCTCCAGAACTATATTGAATCAAATAATCTGTAATCGCTGATCCACCATCAGATGATGGTGTCGCCCAAGTTAGTGACACAGTTGAAGTTGAAACCCCAGTTGAGGTTAGGGAAGTTGGAGAAGAGGGAGAGGTTCCAATATCATTAGTTAAACCAGCTGTTGCAAGTTGCATATTCGCATCAGAGAAAGCGGTATTATAAAATCTTGCATTCTTAATGTGTCCAAAGGTTGATCTTGTACCATCTTGGTTGTACGCATCACCAAAAACCATTGATGTTTGAAAATTCATAGAACCAGTAAAGGCACAATTAGTTGGAGCAGCACCTGAGGCGGTCGTACCCTTTGTTCCAGAAATAGCACTCCATCTAGAAATCATTTTTGTTGAAGTCTGAGGTTGTACGTTAACAGAACTATATGAACATTCTGTACCGTCATAAATAGTTGTTCTACCTAAAGTACCATTTGATCCATTACCTTCACCTGATCTAATATGCATAGGTACACGAGAAGCACCTGAATATCCATCAACAATAAATTTATTACCTCTTGCTGTATCCCAAGTGTCAGCAACAGCAAAGAATGTTCCTTCAGTATCTGTCCAGTTTCCAGCTCCTGGAATACTCATTCTATCTAAATATCTTGTTTGAGCACCGCTCATGGTTGGAATACGAGAACTAACAAATGGACCAGTTGTGGGTGAACTTGGAACACCTCCTGTTTCTATCTGTGCATAATCAAGAATTACAGAATCGCCGTTCGTCCCAAGTTTAATACAAAGAGATGGGTTTGTTATTTTTTGATTTTCAAATACAGCTCTATACCATGAAGATGAGGATAATTGAGACGACACATCTCCCGCATAGGTCACACCTCCATCCATAGAAATTGATACAGTTCCAGACCCAGAAACACGTTTAATATCAACAGAAGCAGAACTTGTAGCGGTTGCAATCGTTACACCTTGACACACCGTTCCATCATTAGCTGAAGCTGTTACAACTGTTGCTGAATTTGAAACACCATCATGTCCTACAGCTGTCTTTGATGTATTAATATTTGTTTTTGTCCATGCAGCATTTGTAAAATCTCTGGACCATAATATAAAGTTTGTTCTAGTGTTTTCAGATAAATATCCACCTTCTTCAATTCTAGCTATTGCAGAATGGTCACCTGTTGTTTTTACATATGGAGCAAGATCTGGACCAGAGTTCATTTGAGCACCCCACACATATACAGAGTTTGTGTTATTACCTGTCCAAGTCCAATCATTATCATTTTCTCCTAAATATATACGGGTATTTACGGTCGCCCCTCCACTTCCAAGACTTGCCGAAACTGAGAATCGGTACCATCCAGATCCGACGTCTGTTGATGTTTTGGAGATGACACCAACAGTACATGTACCTATTGCTCCAGTTGTTGTATTAAAATAACAATTATTTGATGTACCGTTTTTACCAACCATAGCAAGAGATATCCAAGTATTACTGTTTTGTTTAACATACACACTAGATGTATAGACCTGATTTACATTCAAGTTACCTGTACTTGTTGCTGCTGACTGAATATGGTGCAATACATTACCATCAGAAGCAGGGCCTACTGTAAACAAGTCAGCCGTATTGCTTCCATCAGGGGCTGTGGTTTGATTAACGCTTATCTGTGAACTTGTTGCAGTCCATAGTGTTGAAAAATCCTCACTCACTGGTAAGACGTTAGATCCAGCAACTGTGACTAAATTAGTTGTAGGGTGAATGTATGTTGCAGTCGTGACTCTTCTAAAAGTGAATTGACCATTTCCAACATTTACCTTCAATGGGTCAGTTGGATCATTGAATGGTGCGTGGAATATTAAATTATCTGTCCAGGCCGCTTTTGTTAATGAGGGGTATGCTATTAATATAAGTACTAATAAAAAAATAAAGCTTATGCTTTTGGATATAATCTTGTTCATGATTGTGTATATTATCTCATACTATAACCGATTAAGGCAAATAAATGTGGTCTAAATATATTAGGTGCTTTTATAAAATATAAATTAGTGTATAATGAATTTATTATGGCAAAAAGAGCAACAAGTGTTGGAAAAAATAGAACTACACGTTCTAAGAAGACAGCAAAAAGACTTGCAGTTAAGCATGCAAAAATTGCAGCAAGAGTAGTTAAGAGATAATTAAAAAAATTCTCTAAATAGTTAGCTAAAATACATCTGATAATTAAGGTATCAAGTGTTTTTTTGTTTTACCAATAATTGACAAAATATTATATTACGATAGTGTTCTCTATCGGGAGGGTGCTATATAGTGTTATTTCACTCATGACCCACGCTCATTAACATCAAAAGAAAGGTACAGAAATGAAAACGCTTGTTAAAGGAATGTTTGTCGCCGTCTGCATTTTAACCTCTATTAGTTGCAATGAATCAGCTAATAGTAAGGTGAAAGATCAGCGAACTGAAGCTTCAGAGAGAACAGGTGTTCCACCTGGTAAGCCTGAAGAGTACTTTCCAACTGACATTGGTCGCCGTTTTGACTACAAAATTGAATTGACAGAATCTGACAAAGCACCAGCCATGAATCATGAGCAGGTGCGCTGGTCAAGGTATCGAATTGAAACACGAGGACGCTACTTGCTTATTGGAGACATTGACAGAAACGATCTCCATCTAATCTTTAAGATCAAAGGAGTAGCTCTAAAACAAGGGGCTCTAGAGTATCCTGAAGGATATGAGTTGGAAATCGAGAGGGATGATATTGGAGTTTTTAAATATTGCAAAAATGTATTTTGGGCTATTCACAGAGGTGATAGTTATCAAGTGCTGTTAGTTACAGAAAAGGATCCAAATAGTCCAGGTGCAATGATGTCAGGTAGTGGTTGGGGAGGTTATGACGCTGAGCCAGGCCATGCACTGAGAATCGCCTTTTTTGGTGAAAAACCAATGATTAGCATGGGTCTTAGTGGAGAAAATGATTCCCTAATCTTTGTCGGACGCACAGAACACAAGGGAAGGTCTGCCCTCAGTTTTATTAGGCAGGTAACGGCAAATGAATCAGAATCTGAAGAAAAAAAGGATTCTATTCTTGACCACGGCTTTGAAGAACAAATTACCTTTGTTCGCGGAGTTGGAATGGTTCAATTGACTCAAGTTGTCGAAAATACCGTGACCATGAAATGGACTCTTCTTGAGTAGGCATTCAATGCATTCTGTATATTATCAAAATAACGCGCGCAGCATCTTTTTATTTATTGAATTGATGCTGCGCGCGCTTTGTTTTGTAAAAAAAATTCCCAAAAAATAAAAAACAATATATAATAAATAAATATGTTCAACATCGCACTTATAGCAACATTAGTAGTTCTTGTTATATTAACTTTTTATAAAGGCAGGGGAGTAATGTATTCTTTAATAATTGCATTTTATCCAACAGCGGTAATATTTGCGTCAATTCCTACCGCATATCTCACAAAAATAACTGCAGTTAAAGATACTTCATTTCATATATATCTTTCTCAGGCATTTGTTTTTTTAGTAATATTTGCATTAGTATTTTTGGTAACAAGAAGGTTGAGTCATTATGAAGGTGCCAGAGGAGGAGTCGCAGGGTTTGTTGACGCTCTTTTATTGTCAGTTTCTGTGATGTTGTTGGTAATGACTATAACTTTCCACGTATTACCGGCAAGAGATATATACAGTCTCACAGCTGACATCAGAGCCTTCTTTACCTCAGGAATTGGTCACCTAGTTTGTGTTTTAGCTCCAATTGTCGTATTGTTAACAATGACTAGAAGGGGATAGGACAAAATAGGTTATCGGATCAGATCAGTTGTTTGATTCAAAGCCATCCTGACCCTTAAAATAACCATATTTATAGGTACTTCATAGCCAAATTATTAATAAAAGGCATATGGAACCTATCTAGGCGAAAACCCTAATACAATAAAATTATGATAAATAAAATGGACTTATATTGCGCCACTTTTGTAAGTGGAGGACAAGAAATAATAGAGAGGCAACTTAAGAAAAAACCAAAAGATCGCTTCAAAATAGTTGAAGTTCTTGATGGAATGGTGGTTTTTGAAACGGACTACACTCCGCATGAGTTGCGTCAAATGCGTTTCCTTACGAATATCTTCGTAATATTAAACGGATTATACTTTAAAGAAGATATGTCTTTTGAAAATTTATTCAAGAGATTTATAAACGATGGTGTTCACAACAAAGCACATGTTAAGACACTACTTGGAAAACACAGAGAGACTTTTAAAATTGTTGTATCTGAAAATAATCAGACAATTGGTTTTGATAGAGTATATCTTCAAAAAGCAGAAACTGTTGTTGAGAAGGATCTGGGAATGAAACTTTCTGTGCGTGAACCACAAAGAGAACTATGGTTTATGAGGAGAAATAAAATCAGAGTTGAGAAAAGTGATATAGCTGGTGCAGGTAAGGAAGAAGTTGATGAGGAGTGGAACGCGGCTGTTGCCAAAGCAATGGCAGATAAAAATAATTCTAGCAAAAATAAAACAAGTGAACCAGAGCAAACTGCAATGGGAGAAATTCTTGAGCCTGAGAATAAAAACATAAGACTTATTTGTGCGCTTCGCTTAACTCAACTTTCAGAGGATAAGAAATTTCACAGAGCAGGGGAGTTGAGTCCAGAAATTGCAGAACTTTTAATACTAGAATCTAATCCAACACCAAAGGATATAATTCTTGATCCTTTTTGTGGTTACGGAGGAATTTTGAAAGAGCGTGTTCATTTTAATGCTTATAGAAAAGCAATTGGAGTGGATTCACATGAGCGTGCTATTGAGGGGATTCACAAAGAATTAAATAGACAAATTAATACTAGAAAAAATATTCAATTAATTTTTGGTGATTTCTTCGATCAAGATGAAAAAGTTATCCCAAAATCTTCTATTACAAAGATAATTACTGATCCACCATGGACAAGCTTTAGAGGAAAAAGTGTTTTTAAAGATCATGCGTTTGAGAATAATCAAATTGATTATTCAGAGATGTTAAAAAAGTTTGAGTTTGTTCTAATGAAGGGTGGTAAGGCTGTTGTCCTAATTGTGGGAGATAAAGAAGAGTTTGAAAACATTCTTTTCAATTTTCAAAAGACAATGAAATTGGATCGAGTATCTCATATCTTGGTATCTGGTAAAAAAGCGGGTATTTATACAATTTCAAGACTCTAGATATAGCACCAGGAGAAATACTGCCGAAAAATCTGTTAAATGTATTTGATTGACTTTTATGAATCAAATACATATTATCACTACTGGGCCAATAGATCCTTGATATGACTCCAGATGGAGGAATTGAAGGTATTTTGGTAGTCTATAATTTGAAAACAATTACCATTAGAGATAAAGACAATGAAGCTATTATATAGTCCAACTGGATTTGTTGCGCTACTTCTTTTAGTAGGGATAGTCCTTTTGTTCATAGTTCTCGTCCATCTTCGTGAAAAGCGAGATGGTAGAGCTTGGGCGGATAAGAGCCTGATGAGGAGCATGATTACAATTCGTGGTCTCGAGTCACTTATTGCCAACACTAACCTGAGAGATATTCACCACATAATGGAGATTCACCACTATGTAGATGATGCCTTAGAGGATGAATTAATCTTTTGCCATGGCGAATCAAAAAAGTCCCCTACGTCCATGGAGGATTTACCTTCATTCTTGAGAGATTGTGGTTACGAATACTTAGGTGACAGTTCATTTGGCTGGATGCTTGATGTTTGTAGTTTACTCCTCAGCTTTGGAACTGATCCAGCGTTTAACGTTGATCACGAAACCCAGACCGTGTCAGCAACTACATTTGTGAAGGACTTCGGACTACTTCTTAGGCTGTGCCCAGGAGAAATCTTGGATGCAGAGAAAAGATGGTCATAGGTACTCAAACAGTCTATATTCCGTGCTTAAGGATGTCTATCATTTAGTCAACGTTAGTCAATGTAAATTCAGTTTTGAGCGCCCTTCGCGAGGGGCGCTCTTCTTCTTGATTTTTAATTCATTCTGTGCTGTAATACTATTCGGAGGTATATTAGGTCCTCTGTTCAAGAACAAATCAACAGTCAAAATATAGAAAGCAACAGAATCGTGAGTAAACAACAACAATCACAAGTCAGTACACCATCACCACAGTCAACCATCATCGAGCACATGAAAGACCCTGGTGGTACCGTGGTGGTAGGCTATTTTGAGACAAATATCTTCCCCCGCAGGCGAGAACAAAAGTGTAACAACTGTCGGGCTGAGGCCCAGTTTGCTGTGGTGTGGAACGCTCAGGGTGCCAGGAGGGAATCCCTCTTCTGCAAACCTGGAGTAGCCTGCGAGACACTAGCTAGGGGTAAGGCGCGTTTCAATCCAAAGCCACAATCTCAGCCAAAGGCGAAGTTGAAGATTCCTACGTTTTCATGTCCAATCACTTGGTAAAAAAACATAGGGTCTAAAAGCTAAATCACATATCACCCGGCAGACAGAGTCTGCTGGGTGATTGACTTTTTTGTATAAATGTAGTATAAATATAAGGTTCCTGTCTCCATTAATGGATGACATGTTAGGAACCTTGCTCTTTGAATACAAACACCCTTAGGGGTAATGGAAGGAATAAACCTTTGAATTTAGAAATTGACAGTATGTTGGTCCTATCTGGACTTTTTGAGGCAAAAGAAACAAATCGAGAAATTGTGGCAGTTTTTCAGAATCGATTCAAGGTAGAATCTGAAAACATAGTCTCCATGGATCTCTGCGGGTTCAACTCTGTTAGTGAAGTTGTTGATGCGATTCAGTTGGAAATCAATAAGCTTCCTGGACGCATTCTACTTGCTGGTCACTCAGCAGGAGCTCAATTGCTAACAAAGCACTTTGCCTGCAATCCTAAGGTCAAACTGGTGGTGAACATTAACGGACCACCCCATAACCCATGTAGCTATCCCGTATGGTTATGGACTTCAACCTTAAAATACTTTTCGAAATTGATTTCCGGTAAGTCATTCATGATTGATACTGAGACATCAAGGAAATTATTTGGAAAGGCCTTACCAGATAGCCTATCAGTTCCTTGTGCTCCCAGAATCATCTTGTCGATGAATCTTGGATGCCTTTGGGGCAACTCAGGCCCAAAAAAAGAAGAGCGATCAAAAAGACATTCGAGGGTTTTGTATGTCGCTACAAAAGGCGACAAACTAATCAAACCGTCAGTTGTCGAGAAAATGGCAAAGAAGTACGGCGGTAGCTTTTTACTACTTGACTGGCCTGATCACTTTCCACAAATTGGTGCGAGGGCAACAAGAAACATTCGAGAAACCCTTTTCGCTATCGAAGATATGTGACTTGGAAATCGTCGAGGTCTAACCAACCTGCCGCGTAGCGGTAAACTGGTTAATAGGCGCTCCGCAAGGGGCGCCCAAATTTTGTCTAAAAAACTGGTAATTTTAAATGAAAGTGATATAAATAGAACGTAAGGTTCCAGCTTAGGAACTATCTTTGACAGAATAATAAACTGAAATTCAATAAGAACAACAACGAACCAATAGAGATAGAAACAATGAATCAACCACCATCACAACCGGAAACCGTATTCGAAATAGTCCAACGCTTACTGAATTCCACTGACACCATCGTAGCTGTCGCCAACTCCTGTAAGGACTACATCAATGCACGTCAAGGGTACGCGGTAGGCAAGAGAATGCAACGGGATACTGAAGACTGTAACATCATCGTGTCTGCCATTTTTGCAGCTCACAGCGCAACACTTTGTTTGTGCTACGACAGGCCAAGGGTAAATCTACCAGTTGCATATCTCGATGCCCTCAATGATATTGCTGTATGGCAACTCAGGGAAAATGAGGAAGCTGTTGTGCAGATCTTTTCTTTCAACAGTTACTCTACTGCTGGTTATATATGTTTTGGAAAGCTAGATTCTAACACTAACCATTTTCCCAGCCTAAGAACACTGCAAGAACGTCGAGACCATGGGCGAAAAATTTCTTGCGCCGCTGAAGCTCTACTCAAATTCATCCAACAAACACTTGGTGCACAGCAGCAGTATGTCAGCCAAACCTCACCAGCAGAAGCTGAGACTTACCGGGGATGATCACACCCCCCTCATCTAGTGAAAAAATTGATCAACTGGCGGCCCGCAAGGGCCGCCTTTTCTTCTACTAAATTTAAATTGCTCCAAACCCATATCTATACTATTATAATCACATGTCTAATGAAACTAAAACAAATGCCGATGGTAGTATTAATGCTGGTGGAGATACCAATAACAACACAAAGAAAGATGTCTCAAAGGGTAGTAATATAATCACCCCAAGATCACAGGATTATTCTGAGTGGTATCTGGACGTAATTAAAGCAGCTGATATGGCAGAATACAGCCCGGTAAAAGGGTGTATGATAATCAAGCCAACAGGTTATGCTATTTGGGAGAACATGCAAAAGGAATTGGATGCTCGTTTCAAAGAAACTGGAGTTGAAAATGCATATTTCCCAATGTTTATCCCAGAGCGTTTTTTGAATAAAGAAAAAGAGCACGTGGAGGGGTTTGCACCTGAGATTGCAGTTGTAACTCATGCTGGGGGAAAGAAGTTAGATGAACCGTTGGTTCTTAGACCAACATCAGAGACAATAATGTATGATACATTTTCACACTGGATTCAATCGTACAGAGACTTGCCACTTCTAATTAATCAATGGGCAAATGTTATCAGATGGGAAATGCGTCCTCGTCTATTTTTACGAACTGTAGAATTCCTATGGCAAGAAGGTCACACTGTTCATGAGACAGAAAAAGAGGCAGATGAACGCGCAAGAGAGATGCTTGAAATTTACAGAGATTTTGCAGAAGAAGTTTTGGCAATTCCAGTAATTTTGGGAGTGAAAACTGAATCGGAAAAATTTGCTGGAGCATTTAAAACATATTGTGTAGAAGCAATTATGCAAGACGGAAAAGCACTTCAATTTGGAACATCTCATCACTTGGGACAAAATTTTGCAAAAGCATTTGATGTTAAATTCTTGGGTAGAGAAAATACAATGGAATATGGCTGGCAGACGAGCTGGGGAGTTAGTACAAGAATGATTGGCGGTCTTATCATGACTCACGCGGATGACAAGGGCTTAGTTCTTCCTCCAAAAATTGCAGGGGTGCAAGTTGTGATTACTACAATTATAAACAACGATGAGGACCGTGATCTTATTATTGCAAAAGCTCAAGAAGTTTCTTCATGGCTAAAGGAAGAGGGGATTAAAGTTAAGATTGATTCAAGAGATATTAGACCAGGTGAGAAGTTTTATGAATGGGAGAGAAAGGGAGTTCCAGTTAGACTTGAGCTTGGTAAAAAGGATTTGGCAAACAATACATTGTTTATGGCAAGACGGGATACTGGAGAGAAAACTTCAATCTCTGCGGACGATGTTGTTGTAACCGTTGCAAATACACTGGAGGCAATTCAAGCTAATCTATATGATCGCGCTGTTGCTTACAGAAAGGAAAAAGAAAAAGTTGTTGACACTTGGGAGGATTTTGTAAAAGAAATTGAAGCAGGGAACTTTGTTCACGCTCACTGGTCAGGCGATGCTGGTGTTGAGGCACAAATTAAAGAAGAAACTGCCGCAACAATTAGATGCATTCCATTTGATCAAAAGATGGAGGATGGGGTTTGTATCAAGTCTGGTAAGCCGTCAAAGGGTAGGGTGGTGTTTGCGAAGTCGTACTAGTTCTAATTGAAGGACAGGCTGATTGTTTAAATAATAAAATGAGCCTCATAAAAGCTGAAAAAATAAATAAAAGTTATGGACTAATTGATGTTCTTTTGGACATTAGTTTTACCATTGAAAAAGGTAATAAAGTGGCTCTTGTTGGTAATAACGGAACTGGTAAAACTACATTACTTAAAATAATCACTGGTACAGAAGAACCTGATTCGGGTTCAATTAATATCTTGAAGGGTATTAAGATTGGATACCTACCACAAGACACTAGCCTTGTCACAGAACAAACTATTGAGGAGTATTTAAGGATTACAGCAGAAACTACAGATGATGATTATGATTTTTCTCATAGAATGAATTTAATTCTTGATGGTTTTGGTCTTAAGGATATCGATATTAGCCATAGCGTCTCAAAGCTAAGTAGTGGACAAAAAAGTAAGGTTATCCTTGCTGGAATATTACTCAAGGGAGCGGATCTTCTTTTGTTAGATGAACCTACAAATAATCTAGATTTACCAGCATTAATTTGGCTTGAGAAATTTATTAAGGAAACAGAATCTGCTTGTATTATTATTTCTCATGATAGAAGATTTCTAGATAGGGTTGTTAAAAGAATCTTTGAAATTGATTGGGTGACGCATTCATTAAATATAACAAATGGAACTTATAGTGATTATATAGAAAATTTAAAGAAGAAATTACATCATCAAAAAGAAGAATATGAGAATCAAAAGGGCGAAATGGAGAGATTGCTAAAAAGGGCAAAGGAAATGAAAAGCGAATCAAATCAAGGTGCAAAATGGGAGGGAACTGATAATGATAAATTTTTAAGAAATTTTAAACGTGATCAAGCTGGCGCATCTGGAAGTAAAGCAAAGACATTAGAAAAGAGGGTGGATCAAATGGAGAAGATTGAAAAACCTATAGAGCGAGATTTATTCAAGATTTCTCTTGAGGCTGATAAAAAACCTGGCACAAGAGATATTAGATTAATTAATCTTATAGCGGGATATACTAATGGATTTAAAACAAAGCCTGTCTCATTTGAATTAATTTACGGAAATAGGGTAGGGATTATGGGATTGAATGGATCGGGAAAATCTACATTATTAAAAACAATTACAGGTAAATTGCAGTCACTTGAAGGAAAGGTAGAATTTGGAAGTGGACTTAGAGTTGGAAATATGATGCAAGAGCATGAGACACTTCCAAAAGACAAGACGCTCTTGGAATTTTTGAACGAGCGTGTATACAGCGATGAACAAGATTCATATGTTCAGCTTGCTAAATTTGGTTTTAATGAAAAGCAAATGAGGAGACCAATTGGCGATTTAAGTCCCGGTGGAAGAGCTAGATTATTACTATCATTATTTTCTGCACAATCCGTTAATCTACTTGTCTTAGATGAACCAACAAATCATTTGGATATTGAGGCGCTTGAAGCATTAGAGGAAACTTTAAAAACTTACAAAGGATCAGTTTTGATTGTGTCTCACGATAGGTATTTTTTGGAGCAAGCATCACTTGATACCACATACTTACTAGCAGACGGTGCGCTTACTAGAATTCCTGATTACAAGGCTTACGTGGAGGGGATTGAGAATAATCATAAATAATTTCAAAAATTGCTCCAAACCCATAATTATACTATTATAATCACATGTCTAATGAAACTAATAAAGACGACAATATAATAACCGCTGTTCTTCCGGGATTCATGGAGCTTACTCCAAAAGACCAAATGGCATTCGATAGAATGAAGGACATAATTGCCCTAACTTACAAACAGTTCGGTTTTATTTCTATTGATACCCCAGCAATTGAGAGATCTGAGGTACTACTTGCAAAGGCAGGTGGGGAAACTGAGAAACAAATATATAGATTCAATAAAGGGGACAATGATTTGTCACTAAGATTTGACCTCACAATCCCTCTAGCTAGGTACGTTGCTGAACACCAGCAAGAGTTAGTATTTCCATTCAGAAGATCTCAAATTGCAAAGGTCTATCGTGGGGAGCGTCCACAGAAGGGGCGATTCCGAGAGTTTTATCAATGTGATATTGATATTATTGGAAGAGATTCACTTTCCTTAATGAACGATGCTGAAATCCCAAGTATAATTTACTCCGTATTTTCAAAACTGGATTTTGGTCCTTTTGTGATTAAGATTAATAATCGTAAAATTATAAATGGTCTTCTCGAGTCACTCGGCGTGGCTGAGCTTGGAGTTGAGATAATGCGTACAATTGATAAGTTAGATAAAATTGGAAAAGAGGAGGTTGCAAAAGCACTACTTGAAATTGGTGTACCAGAAGCAGTATCTGCTGATATTTTTAAATTCCTTGAAATTTCTGGGACAAATGAGGAGATCATATCTATACTGAAGCAGGTGGGGGAGAAACTCAGCGGAAATAAAGAGATGTTTGATTTAGGGGTTCAAGAGCTCAGTGAGGTCGTAAGAAACATTAAACTATTTGGTGTGCCAGATAAAAATATTGCAATAGATCTTTCAATTGCAAGAGGGCTTGATTATTACACAGGAACTGTGTATGAGACAAAGCTTGTTGATTATCCTCAAGTTGGATCAGTTTGCTCAGGCGGCAGATTTGATAACTTAGCAGAGAAATACTCAGACAAGAAATTCCCTGGTGTTGGAATCTCAATCGGATTAACTAGATTATTTTCACAACTAAAGGATGCGGGAATAATTGATGCAGGTACTGGAGCTTCAACTCCAACAAAAGCTTTGGTTATTCCAATGATTGAAGACATGAGTGTTCCATTTAGTATTGCTTCAAAGTTACGCAACGTTGGAGTTCCAACGGAAGTATATTTTGACGATGTTAAGACTAAGGTTAAACTTGCATATGCGAATAAACTTGAAATTCCTTATGTGATTTTAATAGGGGAGGATGAGTTGTCTGCGGGTAAATTTACACTCAAAGATATGGTTTCAGGTGAGCAGGAAATATTGGAAGAGAAGGAGTTAATTGAGAGATTAAGATTATAAAATATGGCCATATATATCGCTTTATTATAAGACTTGCGCATTTCAATAATATGTGTTAATATAAAAACACCGTGAAAATAGATAGTTTAATTAGATTAAATCAGCCGATAAACAACCCGTTGACTAACAATCTGAACGTCTAAAATTGATGACCTTGAAACGTCATCTATTTTTTTACAAAAATAATCATGAATACATTTTCAAAAATAACACAATTCTTTGCATGGTTCATTATTTTAGGTCTCTCTAGACCGTTTTTTAAGATTGAGGTTAGAAATAGAAAAAATCTCAAGGGTGTTAGAGCTCCCGCAATTTTAATATCAAATCACATTAGGTTTTACGACAGCTTCCTTTACAGAATTGCTGTAGGGCTACGTTCTCCACTTTCTCCACTTAGATTTATGGGAGTTAAAAGATTTCATAGTCCTGTACTTAATTTTATAAGCAAGATTGGCGTGGTTCCATTGGTATATTTTCTAATGGGTGTTGTTACAGTAGTGACAGGACAAGGAGTAAGCAAGAATCTAGAGGGGGCAAAGAAAGCCCTTCGTAGAGGAGCTGTGATTGCCATGTTTCCAGAAGGAAGAATGTATTATGACGATACAGTTGGACCATTTAAGTGGGGTGCTGCAATTCTTGCAGAAGAGACAGATTCTCCACTAATTCCATTTGCGATTAGGAAACATGAAAGAAGGGTAATTATTAATGTTGGCAAATCATTTTGTATTGATAAGACAAAGGGGCCAACAGAAAATACTGAAATAATTAGAGATGTGGTTGTGAAGT